>JBBSRS010000189.1:0-5529 GCA_038242795.1 Burkholderiales bacterium | reverse complement strand
TGGGACACCCATGCCAGCCAGGGCGCTGCCACCGGGCAACTGGCCAACAACCTGGGCAATCTGGCGCGTGGCATCGCGCAGCTGCGGCAGGTGTTTGCAGAACCCGGCGATGTGATTGTGGTGATGAGCGAGTTTGGCCGCACCAGCGCCGAGAACGGCACGCGCGGCACCGACCATGGTTTCGGCAATGCCTTGTGGCTGGTCGGCAACAATGTGGCGGGCGGACGCTGGCATGGCGAATGGACCGGGCTGGCCAATGGCAACCTCAATGAAGGGCGCGACCTGCCGGCGCACCACGACTACCGCGCCGTGCTGGCGCAGGTGTTGCGCCGTACCTTCGCCCTGGGTGATTCCCCGATGGCGAGTGTTTTGCCGGACACCCGTTGGGACCATCGGCTCGATGGCTTGCTGAAAAAAGCCTGAAGGCTGTTGCAGCGCATTGGCTTGTGCTCATGGCCCGGTGCCGACACAAAATCAAGCCGTGGCAAATGCCTGTGCGGTCAAAATAATGATCAAAAACGCTTTTTCCGCAAGATCAGCGTGCGCAGGCAGCTATTGAAAAAGGAGCAAATTCAGACTTTTTCGACGAGTGCCGTGGGCAGCAGGCGGTTGGGTGCCAGCGCACCCGCCGAATCCAGGATCGGGTAGGCAATCGAGCAGATGTGCGAGTTGATGCGTTTGAGGTCGCTGATCAGGTCGATGTGCAGCGAACTGGTTTCCTGGCTTTGCAGCGTGTTGGCCGACAGCCGGCCCAGGTGGCTGGTCGCATAGGCGCGCTCCAGGTCGCGAAAGCGCGCTTTTTCTTCCAGCAGCTTTTGGGCATCGCGCACATTGCCGTTCAAGAACACGCTCATGCCCAGGCGCAGGTTGTCGATCAGCCGCTCATGCAACTCGACGATTTCGGCCATCCCGGCTTCTGAGAACTGCCGGCGCGGCTTGATTTTCTTGTCCTCGATGTCGAGCAGCACCCGCTCGATGATGTCGCCGATCTGCTCCATGTTGATGGTGAAGCTGATGATGTCGGTCCAGCGCCGGCTTTCGTCCTCGTCGAGCGCCTCGCGCGATATTTTGGTCAGGTAGTACTTGATCGCTGAATACAGCGCATCGACCGTGTCGTCCATCTTGCGCAATGTCTCGGCCAGTCGCAGGTCGTCCTTGCGGATCACTTCGAGCATGCCGCGCAACATGGTTTCCACCATGTCGGCCTGGTACAGCGCTTCCCGCGCGGCGCAGGAAATGGCCAGCGAAGGCGTGGCCAGCGCCGACGGGTCCAGGTGCGGCAGCCGGTTGCCAATGCTGCTTTTTAGCGGCGTTGGCAGCAACTTCTGAACCCAGCCGGCAATGACCTGCGTCCAGCCGATGAACGCTATTCCCACCAGCAAATTGAAGGTCAGGTGAAACATCACCACCACGCTGGCCGGCTCGCCCAGATACGGACGTGCATGGCGCAGCCACAGGCCGACAAAAGGGGCGGCCATCACCACGCCCAGCACCTTGAACATCAGGTTGCCCATCGGCACCCGCCGCACCTCGATGGCCGAGCGCGCGGTGGTGATCACCGCCAGCAAGCCGCTGCCCAGGTTGGCGCCCAGCACCAGTCCCAGGGCCACATCAGGGCTGATCACGCTGGTGCCGACCAGTGTGGCCGTCAGCAAGACCACGGCCAGGCTGGAATACGACACCACCGCCAGAAAAGCGCCGACGGTGATTTCAAGCAGCAAGTCACTGCCCAGCGTTTCCAGCAGCGCCCGCACGGCAGGCGCCTGGGTCAGGACCTGGGTGGACACGCTGACCAGTTTGAGCGCCATCAGCATCAGGCCCAGGCCGATCAGCACCCGGCCAAAACGGCCTGCATTGGTTTCAGGCCGCGAGATGAACAGCACCACCCCCACGAAGATGCACAGCGGCGACAGCCAGGACAGGTCGAACGAGAACACCACCGCCATCAGGCTGGTGCCAACGTCGGCACCCAGCATCACGGCCAGCGCCAGTGGCAGCGAGACCAGGCCCTGGCCGACAAAGGAGGAAACGATCAGCGAAGTGGCGGTGCTCGACTGCACCAGCGCGGTCACGCCGACGCCCGACAATGCGGCCGTGAAACGGTTGCTGATGCTGCGCGCCAGGATCTGGCGCAGATTGGCGCCGAACACGCGCAGGATGCCGGTGCGCACCAGGTGTGTTCCCCACACCAGCAGGGCAATCGCGGCCAATAGATTTAAAAGATGCTTCATGGACTTCGGGTAGGGGGCGGCGTTCTAGTTTCCTCTTGAAATGCGCTCGGGCGCATGCGACTCTTGAATTATGTTGCCTCAGACAGACAAATGCTTCGGCGCAGGGCAGGCTGGTTCAGGGAAGGCCTGCATTCAGCAAATGCCTGCACCAACTGGTGTCCCGAAGGTCGGCGAAGCATGCCCCGTGGCGACAAAGGGTTGGGACCTTGTAAAACCGAACCTCACGGTCCTGCGCAAAGCGGGGGCCAAACACTGCCTTCTCACCGACGCGATTGGCTTGCCACAGGCCTTTTTGCGCAGGTGTGCCAGCCCTCAGGACATCGCGGCAACAGGAAAGAGCGTTTTGTTTCTGCATCTTTGGTTTTCGTGACGCATAATAGAGGGCTGCGGGTAGGAAATCTATCTGCACAGGACAGGTGATCGGTTCGTTTCGCGCGCTACGGCGGTACTTTTCGGGTGTGTTGTGCTTTCGGGACCCCATCGCTTTTGTTTTTATGTGTTTTTAAGGAGTCCCCATGGGCAACAAACTTTACGTCGGCAACCTGCCATACACGGTTCGTGACGAAGACCTGCAACAGTCTTTTGGCGAATTTGGTTCTATCACCAGCGCCAAAGTCATGATGGAACGCGACACCGGCCGCTCAAAAGGCTTCGGTTTCGTCGAAATGGGCAGCGATGCCGAAGCGCAAGCTGCAATCGCTGGCATGAACGGCCAGTCACTCGGCGGCCGCAGCATCACGGTCAATGAAGCCCGTCCGATGGAGGCACGTCCTCCACGTACCGGCGGCTTCGGCGGCGGCGGTGGCGGCTACGGCGGTGGCGATCGTTCCGGCGGTGGCGGCTACGGCGGCGGCGGTGGCGATCGCTCCGGCGGTGGCGGCTACGGCGGTGGCGGCGGCGGTCGCGGCGGCTACTAAGCCCTGCAACCCCCTCAACGGCAGCAATGCCGTTGCGCAACAGCTTTATCGGTCTAGTGCCGAGCAAGGCAAAAAAGGTTTCAAAACTCAGGTTTCGGAGCCTTTTTTGCTTTGGAAGCAGCCAATGGCCTTGCCGAAGTTGGCTGGCGGGAATTGATGCACACCTTGCAGGACAGTTGCGGTCCAGCTTCTTGTCAGCAACGCCGCCATCGCCAAGGCGTCAGGCCCAATCCCTCATACCCTTGACCAAGGGCGCCGGCAACTGATTTACAGACGTTGAAAGGATGTACCGGTGGCTGAGTGGCGGTCTATTCGCTACGATGGTCCTGCGCTCTTTGCGCGACCCATCTTCCAGACCCCAGGAGACATCCCATGAAGCTTCAAAATTCAATCATTGCGGCCGTTGCCGCGCTCGTCGTGGCCGGTTGTGCCAGTGTTGCGCCACCTGGCAAGCGCGAACTGATGCTGGTGGCCAACGACGAAAAGCAGGCCTGGGACAAGGACGGCAAGGTGGTGCTGAGCGCGGCGGGCCGCGACACGCTGTCGATCATCGACATTGGCACCGATCCGCTGACACCCCGCATCATTGCGAATCTGCCGCTGCCCAACACCATCGCCGGACCGCCGGTGAACCTGGCGATCACGCCTGATGAGACTTTGGCCATCGTCGCGAATTCGCTCAATCTCGTTGAAGAGAACGGCGTTCTCAAGCAGGTGCCCGACAACCGCCTGTGGGTCATCGACCTCACGGCGTCGCCGCCCCGGCTGATCGACACCGTGCTGGTCGGCAAGCAGCCTTCAGGCCTGTCCATCAACCAGGCCGGCAACCTGGCGCTGGTGGCCAACCGGGCCGACAACTCGGTCAGTGTGCTGCGCATCAGCGGCAAGAAGGTGGAACTGATCGACACGGTCGCGATGGGCGAATCGGTGGCCCATGTGCGCTTCACGCCGGACGGCCGGCGGGCGCTGGCCGCCAAGTTTCCAGGCCACAAGATTGCCTTTCTGGACGTGAACGGGGAAAAGGTCAGCTATGCCAAACAGGACGTTCCGGCGGGGCTGTGGCCGTACAACGTCGATGTGACGCCCGACGGAAAGCTGGCGCTGACCGCCGACAACGGCAATTCGGGCGCAGCCGACGGGCATGTGGACACCGTCAGCGTGATCGATATCGAGGCCATGCCGCCCCGGGTGATCGACAGGATCGTGGTGGGCGATGCGCCGGAAGGGCTGGCGATCAGCCCCACCGGCAAGCTGGCGGTGGCCGTGCTGCTCAAAGGCAGCAACTCGTCCACGTCAGCGCCGTTTTACCACCGCAATGCCTCAGTGGTGGCTTTGAACATTGACGGCAAGAAAGTCACGCGAGGCATTGAAGTGGAGGTGCGCGGATTGCCCGAAGGCGCGGTTTTCAGCCAGGACGGCCGCTACCTGTATGTCGGCAACTTCATCGACCAGGACATCACGATTCTCCGCGTCGATGGCGACCAGCTGGTGAACACCGGCAAGTCGCTGCAGCTGCCCGGCCATCCCGCCGCCATGCGCGGCAAGATGACGCATTGAGGCAGTGCCGAAATGACCGTTATTTCGTCCGGCGCACCCGCGCCAGTTCATCCAGGATCAGGCAGACAGCGCCGATGGTGATGGCGCTGTCGGCAATGTTGAACGCCGGAAAATGCCAGTTGCCGTAGTGGAAATCCAGGAAATCCACCACATAGCCGTGCAGCGTGCGGTCAATCACATTGCCGATGGCGCCGCCCAGAATGCAGGCCATGGCAAACGAAAACAGCTTTTGTCCCGGATGCGACTTGAGCATCCAGACGATGAACACGGCCGCCGCCACGCCGATGCCGGTGAAAAACCAGCGCTGCCAGCCTGATTCGGACGCCAGGAATGAAAAAGCCGCGCCGGTGTTGTGCACCCGGACGACGTTGAAAAAGCTGGTGATGTAGGTCGCATCGCCCAGCCGGTAGTAGCCCAGGATCAGCACCTTGGTGAACTGGTCGGCGATCAGCAAAATCAGCGCCAGGCCGAGCCAGGGCAGCATGGCGGTCGTGGGGGACGTTTTCTTGAGGCTCGTCCGGTTGACGGTGCCGGGCTTGGGTGCGGTGCGGGTGGCCATTATGCGAACTTCCTGTCTTCGCCCAGGCCAAACAGGTTGCTGGTGCACCGGCCGCAGATCGTCGGATGGGCCGGGTCAATGCCGACGTCGGCGCGGTAATGCCAGCAGCGCTCGCATTTGGCATCCGTACTGGCGCTGACGCTTCCCTGCAATGCGTCACCAGCTATTAATTCAATAGCGGAGGTGATGAACACGAATTTCAGGTCGTCGCCCAGGCTGGCCAGCAGCGCATGGTCGTCGGCGTTGACCTGCAGCGCCACATTGG
>JBBSRS010000188.1:0-5529 GCA_038242795.1 Burkholderiales bacterium | reverse complement strand
CAGAACTATATTTTTGATAGCTGAAAGCGCCCATCTGCAAAGCGCAAGACCTGCTTTTTTATCAAAACCCGGCCTTCAAGCGCATGGCCAGGCTGTCCAGTTCGGCCACGGCCAGCGCCATCATTTGCGCCGATCCCTCGCCCTCGACCCGCCGCAGCGAACGCAAGATCACCAGCTGGCTTTTGATGCGCGACGTCTGCAAATGGCGAAAAACCACCGCCCCGAACGGCAGCGTGGCGGCAGACGCCGGAACAATCGCCACGCCCAGTCCACAGGCCACCAATGCCAGCACATTCACAAACTGCCCCGCTTCATGGCGGATGTCGGGTGCGAAACCGGCTTCCTGGCAGAGCGCCGCCGTGCGGTCGAAATAGTCTGCCTCGCGGTAGCGCGAAAAGCCGACGAAATGCTCGCGCGCGGCCTGCGTCAAGGCCAGTGGCTTGCTGCCAACGGCCAGCGCATGGCCAACCGGCACCACCAGACAATACGGATCGTCGATCGCCGCGACGGTTTCCGCCGGCGTGCTGCCCTCGCCCGGACGCGCCAGACCCAGGTCGATCTCGTCATTGCGCAGGGCCTGCACCTGGCGCGAGGTGATCATCTCGCGTGCCTCGATGTGCGCTGTCAAGCCGGAGTCCCGCAAGCGCCGGAGCAACCCCGGCAATACCGAATGCGTGGCCGTGGGCACCAGGCCCAACCGCAAGGTGGTTCGCTGCCCCGATTGCCTTTCACGCGCCCGCACGGCAGCTTGTTGCGCGCGCGCCAAAATTGCCGTGGCATCGTCAAACAACGACTCGCCAGCCGGTGTCAGCCGCACACCGCGCGGCAGGCGCACGAACAGGGCTGCGCCCACTTCCTCTTCAAGTTGCCGGATTTGTGTCGACAACGCCGGCTGGGCAATGAACAGCTTTTCAGCCGCACGGCTGACGCTCCCCAGTTCCGCCACGCTGACGAAATAACGCAAATGCCGCAGTTCCAAAATGGCCCCTCCTGGCTGTTTTTGCCATAGGCTGAAAGTATGCTTCAAATACAAAATCGGTCTTTGACGTATGCATACCCAAGGGAGAAACTTGGCACTCACTGAAATTTTTGCCGCTTTTTCCACCTTGACACCAGGCTGCCATGCAATCCCTTCGCAAACTCAAACCCGGCCATGGCCTTGTGCTGCAGGATGTTCCACCGCCAAGCGCTCCAGCGGTGGGCGAGGTGCTGGTCCAGGTGAAATCTGCCGGCGTATGCGGCACCGACCTGCACATTGACGAATGGACGGCCAGCTACCATTTTTTGGCACCAGCCCTGCCCGTCACCGTCGGTCATGAGTTCAGCGGCCTGGTTGTGGCAACGGGCGACGGCGTGTCCGGCCTGGCCCCAGGCCAGCTGGTGGCGGTTCGGCCTTCGGTGGTCTGCGGCCAGTGCGATGCCTGTCGGGCAAACCACCCTGACGCATGCGTCACCCGGCGCGGCATTGGCGTGATGCGCGATGGCGGTTTTGCGCCCTACACCTTGGTGCCGGCGCGCAACTGCGTGCCCATTCCGCCCGGCGTGGAGGCCGAGGTGGCGGCCATGACCGAGCCGCTGACGGTCAGCCACGAAGCCGTGCGCACCGGCGGCGTCAAGCCGGGTGACCGGGTGCTGGTGCTGGGACCGGGCAACATTGGCCAGGGCATTGCGATTTTTGCCCGGGCTGCCGGCGCCAGCCAGGTGGTGGTGGCCGGCCACGGCGACGGGGCGCGTTTCACCGTGCTGCGAAAAATGGGTTTCAACGAGCTGATCGACTTTCAGGACACCGGCATGGAAACCGGCTTGGCCCCCTGGCTGAAACAAGGGAAGTTTGACGTGGTCATCGAGGCCACCGGCGCTGGTGCTGTCATCCAGCCCGCCATGGCCGCACTGAAAACGCACGGCGTGCTGGTGATCACCGGCATCCACGCTGCGCCGGTGGCCATCGACCTGACCGCCCTGGTGCGCCAGCACCAGCAGCTGCGCGGCTCCTACCGGGCGCCAGAAAAGGCCTGGCTTGAGGTGGTGGATTTCATGCGCGAACACCAGGAAACCCTGCGCCACATGATCACGCACCGCGTGCCGCTGTCCGGTGCCTACGAAGGTTTTGCGCTGGCCCGCAGCAAGGTCGCCACCAAGGTCATGGTGCAACCCGGACTGGAGTCCACCGCATGAGCCGGGTTGCGCCTGACGCTTTTCTGGCCCTGTGGAACAGCATCAGCAGCGCCGCGCTGCAGCCGGAATATGAAACCTGGCACACTTTCGAGCATGTGCCCGAACGCGTCGGCCTGCCGGGTTTTGTTGAAGCGCGCCGGTACCGGTCGATGGCCCACGCACAAAATCCGCCGGACTACTTCACCTGCTACTGGCTGGACACGCTGCAAGCCTTGAACAGCCCCGGGTACAGTGAATTGTTCGCACGTCCTACGCAATGGTCGGCCCGGATGCGCCTTGAACTGCGCGACTTTTTCCGGCTGCCCTGCACGCTGGGCGGTGCCTACGGCCAGTCGATGGCGAGCCAGCTGGCCACGCTGCATGTGCGCGGTGACGCTGCCACATTCGCTGAACAGGCGTCGCGCGAACTCGAACGACGCGTCAGCAACGGAGATCTGGTCTGCGCGCAGTGGGGCAGCGTGGCACAAACCGAAGCCATTCCCATTGCCAACCGGGCCAGCGCGGCTCTGATGTCCAGCACCGGCGACGACTTTGTCGTGATGCTGCAGGGCCTGGACGCAGGCACACTGCGTGAACAGGCCCTGCAGCTGCTGCAGGCACTTTCACCGGTGGCTGCACCCGTTTCGCCACCCGGATTTTTCGAACTGCTCAGCCAGGTTCGCCAGGACGAACTGGCCCGCCCCGCTTTGACGGCCCAAGGCATCTGCCAGCGCCAGGCGCCACGACCCGATCTTTTTCTGAAATTTCAAACCGGAGACACACCATGAAACCATCCCCGCTTGGCCCACGCATCGCCTCTTGCAGAAGGCGCGGCCTGCTCGTCGGCTCTGCCTTGACGGCCCTGAGCCTGTCGCTGCCTTTCATAGCCGGCGCGCAGACGGCCTGGCCCACCAAGGCAATACGCCTGGTGGTCGGCTACCCTGCCGGGTCGTCGCCCGACATCCAGGCGCGCCTGCTGACCGAGCCGCTGTCAAAGGCGCTGGGCCAGCCGGTCGTGGTGGACAACAAACCCGGTGCCAGCGGCAACATCGGCGCCGACCTGCTTGCCAAAGCCGACGACGGCCACACCATTGGCATCATCGGCAACGGCCCCCTGACCAGCTCGAAATTCCTGTACCCCAAACTGCCTTATGACCCGCTGAAAGACCTGTCGCCGATTGTGCTGATCGGCTCGGCGCCACTGGTCTGGGTCACGCCGACCACGGCAGTCACCGGCTCGGTGAAGGAGTACCTCCAGCAGGTCCGCGCTTCGGGCGACACGCTGGCATATGGCTCCACCGGCGCGGGCTCGGGCGGTCACCTGGGCATGGAACTGGTCAAGCAGCAGCTCGGATTCAATGCGCTGCATGTGCCGTTCAGCGGGGGGCCGCCGATCATGAATGCCATGATGGGCGGCCAGGTCCAGCTCAGCCTGCTGCCGGCCGTGACGGTGTTGCCGCTGGTGCAGTCGGGCAAGCTGACAGCCATTGCCGTGAGTTCCGCCAAACGCAGCCCGCTGGCACCCGACCTGATGTCGATGGAAGAAATTGGTGCCAAGGGTGTCAACATCGAAGTCTGGAACGCCATCATGGCGCCGTCAAAAATGCCTGCCGCGCACCAGGCCCGGCTGAATGCAGAACTGGCCAAAATCCTGAACGCGCGCGAGATGCGGCAAAAGCTGTTTGCCCAGGGCTGGAAGGTCGGCGACACGTCCGCTGCTTCCCTGGCGCAGCGCATCAGGAGCGACACCGCCATCTATGGCCAGTTGATTGCCCAAAAAGGCATCAAGCTCGATTGATCAAAAAAGGCGTGGGACGGTTGGTTGATGAATCGTCCGAATTGTCTTTCACATCAGGTGGAAAGCGTTGTGCGTTGAAGTGATTCAGGGGGACCTCGAATGCTGTGCCCCGGTCAATTTTCTCAATACCTGCGTCTGGCCACCGCCAAAGAATTTGGCTTCAAGGTAGCGGCAATCCCCGGATCACCCACCTTGCCAAAAGCTTTTCGCCTGGCAGCCACGTCCGAACTGTTTTTCCGGCTTTCAGCGAAATGGACAGGGGCAATCCCGGCAAAACAGCAGTTTGCTATGTATTCAATAGCTGACTACGCTTGTACGCATTGCGCAATCAGCACATTTTATTAAAATTCGCGATTCCAGAGATCAGGCGCCCACGCTGCCTGTCACCGGCAACACGATGCCGGTGATGTAGCTGGAACACACCGGCGAGGCCAGGAACACATAAGCGGGCGACAACTCCTCGGGCTGCGCCGGGCGCTTCATATCGGTGGCCGAGCCAAATTTCTGGATTGACTCGGCATCCTTGTCCGCCGGGTTCAGCGGTGTCCAGACCGGGCCGGGCGCCACTGCATTGACGCGGATTCCCTTGTCGAGCAGGTTGCTGGCCAGTGCCTTGGTGAACGCATGAATCGCGCCTTTGGTCGCCGAGTAATCAAGCAGCTTGGACTCGCCCTCCAAGCCCGTGACCGAGCCGGTGTTGATGATGCACGACCCTTTTTTCAAATGCGGCAGCGCCGCCTTGGCCATGTGGAAATAGCCATAAACGTTGGTGCGCAGGGTTTCGTCGAAGCGCTCTTCGGTCAGGTCTTCCAGCGAATCGGCATGTTCCTGGAAGGCGGCGTTGTTCACCAGAATGTCGAGCTTGCCGAAGATGCTGACGGTTTTTTCGACCACGGTGCGGCAAAAAGCGGCGTCCTTGACGTCGCCAGCCATCAGCAGGCAACGCTGGCCCTCGGCTTCAATACAGCGCTTGGTTTCCTCGGCATCGACATGTTCGTTCAGGTAAAAGATCGCCACGTCGGCGCCTTCGCGGGCAAACAGCACCGCCACCGCCCGGCCAATGCCCGAATCGCCGCCGGTGACCAGCGCAGTCATCCCTTCAAGCTTGCCGCTGCCCTTGTAGCCCTCGGCCATGAACCTGGGCTTCAACTGCATGTCGGCTTCCAGCCCCGGTTTTTGAAGGTGCTGCGCGGGCAACGGCGGCGCGGGCTGATCTGTGTCGCTGGTCTGGACAGGCTGTTTTTTGGTTTTATCGCCACTGCCCTGTCTGGATGAAGTGGCGTCCTTGCGGTCCTGTTGCTGTTGGATGCTGCGCTGCTTGTCAACAACGTCCTGAACGCCTTTTTCAGACGGTGGATGCGATGGGTTGTTTGCCATGAATGCCTTTGAAATGATCAAAGGATCGAATCTACGGCACCGGGTTTTCCCGCGATGTAGTCAAATGTCCCGCTTCAGTCCCAGAACTGTCAGCGTAGGCATCGGGGGGTCTGTACTGCCTGCTCAGTCCCGGCTGCGCATGATGTCCGGCGTGCTGACCTTCACATCGCCGCACTGCGCGCGCTGGCGCAAGGCATGCT
>JBBSRS010000187.1:0-5554 GCA_038242795.1 Burkholderiales bacterium | reverse complement strand
GGCTGGCGCTCCATCCATTCATGCGTCAAGGCGCGAACCTCGCCCTCGGTCTTGTGGTGCTGCGCGGCTGTGCGGGCATATTGCAAACGCATGAAATCGGGCTCCGGCTGGTTGCCGAGCGCTTCGCGCACCTGGCGAAACGTGCGCAAGGTGCGGAGCGTGTCCAGGCTGCGGGTCTGCCAGGTGGCGGCCAGCAGGCGGCGCAACATGGCCAGGCGCAGGCGCCGCTGGTCATACAGCGTTCCGTCCACGTCGAACACGACCAGGTCGATTTCTTTCCAGTTCAGCAATGGGTTCAAGGGGAATTTCTCCGGTGCGAAGTTCAACGGCTCGCCAGGTCCGCAGCGGTTCAGCGCTCAAGGGACGCGCCAGGGGGTGCTGATTGTGCACAGGATTGGCCCGCATGTGTTCCACGACGCCCATCAGGGGCTCGCAACCTACCCTTCGTGGGGTGAGTCCTCCATCGCAATGACTGCTGTTCCAGCCACTAAAATAGGTGCCCGCTGGCTTTTGACAGTGAGGCATTGGCTGGCATCTTTATGGACCGCGCAGCACGCCCCCAACCTGCACCCTCTGCAAGGCTTTTGAAGGATTCAACTTTTGATTTGGCTGATCGCAGGACGGCGCCTTATCTTGTCGCTCGGCGGGGGCCTACAGTCACAAGGCGGGGGCTGAGGCAAAGTAGGCGTTTTACAAGGAGACTGACGGTGAAAAAATGGAAACTTGTCATCAGCCAGGGCCTTCTTGCCGGCAGTCTTGCCAGTGTCATGTCTACAGCGGTGCTGGCACTTGCCGGCCGCCGTGAATCAGGCAGCGCAGCGGCTCCCCTGAATGCCGTCAGCCACTGGTATTGGGGTGACGAAGCACTGCGCCAGAACAAAGCCGACCTGGCCCACACGGCGGCAGGTTACCTGACGCACCATGTTGCGGCCACATTCTGGAGCACGCTGTACGCGGCGCTTGCCCGCGACCGGCCGGCTTTGCGCACCACGCCTGGCGTCGTGGTGGGTGCGGTGGCCACCAGCGCCACCGCCTATCTGGTCGACTTCCACTTCACACCGCAGCGCTTCACGCCCGGCTACGAGCACCGCCTGTCAACCGGTGCGCTGTTGGCGGTCCATGCGGCGCTCGCCATTGGCCTGGCCGCTGGTGCCCTGGCACTTCGCGACGGGTACCGGGACGATGAACGGCTGGAAGACGACGAGTTCAACGACGCTAAAGTTTCAGCGCCGCGCATTGTTCGCCGTGTCAGGGCCGGCCGTGCACGGTATGCCGAAGTCGATGACCGGAGCCGGTTCCTGAGAGATACCCCTTGAAACCTGGCCAGGCTTGAAGTGCTGCGCCAGTCAGGCGACGATTATTTAGGGGGACAGCGGTTGCGCCGGTTACGGAGATTTATTCATCATCGGCTGCGGTTCCCGTGTCTGCAGGCACCAGCAGTGAAAGGGCTTCGTCGATCAGGCTGTGAAGGGCCAGCAGGCGGCTGGTGCCCAGAGGCTGGTTCAGGTTTTGCTGGGTCATCTGCCAGAGTCCAGGGCTTCTTCGCGCATGGCGCTTCCGGCCGTCTGGCCGGTCCATCCGGCGCATCGGCGGGTGCAGCTTGAAATGGATGCAGACCAGAGGTTTCAATGCGGCCATGCGTTCTGCGTCAGGCAGGTCTTGAACAGGGTTTGGCTTAAGCTGCAACCGTTGCATATGCAAATCAAATCAGAGGAACCACATGACAGGCAAGCGGGACACACTGACCGAATGGATGGAAGAAAGCGCGGCGGTGCGCGTCAAGATGCTGGCCGGCGGCGGCAAGCCTGGCCTGGCCAGTGCCGAAGGGGTGGATGGCAAGACCGGCATGCAGATCATGCAGGCCATGCTGGACGGCGAACTGCCCTACCCGCACATCGCCGAAACGCTGGACTTCGCGCTGATCGCCGTGGAGCCCGGCAAAGCCACCTTTCAGGGCACGCCGCAGCTGAAACACTACAACCCCCTGGGCACGGTGCATGGCGGCTGGTATGCCACGCTGCTCGATTCGGCGGTCGGCTGCGCGGTGCACACCCTGATGCCGGCGGGCCGTGGCTACACCACGGCCGAGTTGAGCATCAACATCGTCCGGTCAGCCTCGCACCAGAGCGGGCCGCTGCGCGCCATCGGCACGGTGATCCACTGCGGCAGGCAGCTGGCCACGGCCGAAGGCCGCATCGTCGGGCCGGACGGCAAGTTGTACGCCCATGCCACAACCACCTGCCTGGTGTTTGAGCTGCCAAAGCGGCAGTAAAAAGCAAAACAAACGCGCGACATTGCCCTGCCCTTGCTGCAGGGCGTTAAAAGCATTCAAGGCGACTGGGCGTTTTATGCTGCTGTATCCATAGCTCCCCGCGCTTGCTGCGCAAGCACCACAGACCTTTTTGATCCTGAAGTTTGCTGGCTGGCTCAACCAATGCCCGCTACGCCCTGCCAAGCAACCAGGCACCGGCCGTTCAGTGCAGACCGGCAAAAAGATCAATAGACCACGCGAAACCGTGTGCCGCGAAAACTGAACACCGAACTTTTCGCCTGGATTTCCACCAGCGTCACCTCGGGTGCGGCGAGGCTGCCCTGCGCAAGCACCTGGTTGTTCACCAGCAGCAGCCGCTTGTCCGGGTTGGTCGAATAAACCGAACCGGTGATGGCCAGCGGCGGAATCTGGCGACGCAGGTCGTCGGACAGATCGCCGAGCAGCCGCACGGCGGGCGCCGCCGCCTGGCTTGGCACTGCCTTGGCGACGGGTTCGGGCTTGGGCGGTGGCGGCTTCGCCATGGCGCGCACTTCTGGCACTGCTTTTGACGCAGGTCCGGAAGCGGTGGGGGCGACAGCCGGCAGCGGCGGCGAAACAGCTGCGCGTGGCGTTGACGCCGAAGCAGGCTGCTGCACGGATGGCGATGCGTTGACTGCCGGGAGTATCGGTCTGGGTGTCGGTGTCGGTGTCGGTGTCGGCGCGGGCACCGGTGGCCTTTCCACAGCGGGCTCCACCGCTGCCAGGCGCACGGCCGTTTCAGGCGTTTGCCAGAACCAGAGGCCGGCCGCCGCCATGCCGGCCAGCGCCAGGGTGACGCCGACGCCTGTCCAGACACGACGTTGCATGCGGCCCGCCGTCTGCGGCGCCGGGGTGATCGCCTGGCGGGCATGCAGGCCGGGCACGGCGCCAAGTTCGCGCTCGGCTTCAGCCCGCTTGAGGGCATCGAGGATGTAGGACATAGATTTACCGAAGCGATGGCGGTTGGGTTTGCAGGCGCGGCGCGTCCGCATTGGTGGCGGTGTCGATCTGCATGAAGGTCAGCGGGCCGGGTTGCCCGTCGGCGTCCAGCCCCTGGGCGCGCTGGAAAGCGCGTACACGCGCCCTGAGGAACGCATCCAGCAGCGGCGGTGACGCATAAGCGAGTGGCACGGGCGCGCCTTCCAGCGCGGCCAGTTGACTGGCCAGCTGGCGGATCACCGGAATGGCGCTGTCGCCTTGCAGTCCCGGCGTGTAACCCGGCGGCGGACGCCAGTAGGTGGCAAACTCGCCGCGCCACAGCCCGCCCAGCGACACCAGCCGGACCGTGTGCAGACCGGCGGCGTCCTGCAGCGTGGCGGTCTGGTCGTCCAGCCCCACAAGGACGGCATGCACCGGTGGACCATTGCCCGCATGCAGCGTCAGGATGCCGGGACGGTCAAGCTGGCGCAGCAGCGGCACGCTCAGGCTGCCGCTGCGGTAGCACTGCAACTGCTGCGCGCTGGCGGCCACGCACGGGTCGCCGTCGGCAATGGTCAGTTTCCAGGCGGGTGCGAGCGCGCGCCAGGCCACGTTGATGTCGGTCGGCTGTTGCGCCAGCAGGTCGTCGATCTCTTCGACAGGCCGCAGCACCGGCGGCTTTTCCGGTGTGGCGGATGAAGCCAATGAAGCCGATGAAGCGGCAGCCTGGGGTGCCGGTGCACCTGACGCCAGCGGCCGGGACGGCGCTGACGCCTTTTGCGCTGGTTTGAGCAGCAAAAAACCCGCCATTGCGGCGCCGGCCAGCAAGGCCAGGCAGCCCAGCGCATAGGCGGCTGGCCGCGTTCCAGCGCCCGGTGCATGCCCGGCATCCAGCCCGAACACCTCGGCCGCCGCCTTGTCCACCACCTGCCGGTTCACGCGAAACAGGTTGTTGGCCCAGGCGCCCAGCAAGGCGCGTCCGCACAGCAGGTTGATGCGGCGCGGCACGCCGCGCGTGAGGCGGTGGATGCGCTGGAGCGCGGGAGGGTCAAACGGCAGCGGGCCGGTCAACCCGCCCACCGCCAGGCGGTGTTCGATGTACTGCGCGCTTTCGGCCTCGGTCAATGCGTCGAGGTGAAAGCGGGCAATCACGCGCTGCGCCAGCTGCTCCATCTCGGGCCGGGCCAACAGCGTGCGCAGTTCGGGCTGGCCGATCAGCACGATCTGCAGCAGCTTGCGCTCGCTGGTTTCCAGATTGGTCAGCAGGCGCAATTGCTCCAGCACATCGGCGCTGAGGTTCTGCGCCTCGTCAATGATCAGCACGCTGCTTTGCACGGCAGCGTGTGCCTGCAGCAAGAAGGCGTTCAGCGCGTCGATGTAGTCCTTGACCGTGGGCGGGCTTGACGCCTGCGCCGTCGCCGCCACCGCGATGTGGAATTCCTCGCAGACCGACTGCAGCAACTCGGTCACGGTGAGCTTGGGGTTGAAGATGTAGGCGACATGGCAACCGGCGGGAATCTGCTCCATGAAGCAGCGGCAAATCGTGGTCTTGCCGGTGCCGATGTCGCCCGTCAGCAGCACAAAGCCGCCCCCAGTGCCGGCGCCTTGTGGCCCGGCCACGCCATACAGCAGATGCGCCAGCGCTTCGCGGTGGCGCTCGCTCATGAACAGGTAACGCGGGTCGGGCGCGATGGAAAACGGGTCCTGGCTCAAGCCGAAATGGTGCGCGTACATAGGCCACAAGCATAGCGGCCACCGGCCAAAGCCAACACGCTGCCCTGGGCTTGATGGCCGCAGGGCACCTGTCGGCGCTGTCCCGCCAGCCGCTTTCACCTGAATTTGGTGCCAAACAAGGCGTTTGCGCAGGACAGTGTTGCGCGGGCAGCTATGTTTTTCATAGCCCCATCGTTTCGCGTCATGGTCTGGTCAGCCGCGATGTGTACGATGACGCTTTGACATCGCAACTGGCCAGCCTGCGCTGCATGATGGCTTGGGGCGGCCCCTCAAAGGAACAACCCATGGCATCCGGAAAAATACTCGTTGCCCAGGGCGGCGGCCCGACCGCCGTCATCAACCAGTCGCTGGTCGGCGTGGCGCTGGAGGCGCGGCGTTTTGGCGAGGTGCAGCGCATCTACGGCGCGCGCCACGGCGTGCGCGGCATCGTCAACGAGGATTTTGTCGACCTGACGCAGGAAACCAGCCACAACCTGGAACTCGTCGCCCGCACGCCGTCGTCGGCGCTGGGCTCGACGCGCGACAAGCCCGACATGCGCTACTGCCAGGAAATCTTCAAGGTGCTGCAGGCCCACCAGATCGAGCATTTTTTCTACATTGGCGGCAACGACT
>JBBSRS010000186.1:0-5589 GCA_038242795.1 Burkholderiales bacterium | reverse complement strand
GTCGGCAAACACCGCCAGCACCAGCGACAGGCTGATGCCCAGCACCGCCACCATGACCGAGAAGAACGCGGTGGTCTTGAACGACTCCAGGTAGGCTTCGTCGTTGAACAGGTTTTTGAAATTGTCCAGCCCCACCCATTCCCGGGACATGCCGAAAGCGTCCTGCAACTGGAAAGACTGCAGCAGCGCCTGGGCGGCAGGCCAGAAGAAAAAGACGCTGATGACGATCAGTTGCGGGGCCAGCAGCAGCCAGGGCAACCAGGCCGAGCGGAAAAGAACGCGTTTTTCCATGTATCCAATTCAGGTTGAAGCCGCCCGGGAGCTTTGTTGTGCAGGCGTCAGCCCCGAGCGAGACAGTTTGCAAAGCCAGAGCGAACAGGGGAAGGGCGGGCAGAAAGTGTATTTTGGCATAAAAAATGACGTTTCCGCCCGCCCGTCATGTTCAAGCAGCTATGGATTCAGTAGCAAAAGACACGGCTTGCTTGCACGCATGCCGGCCTCTGCTTCAGGACTTGTTGGCCTTCTGGAAGCGTTCAAGTTGCTCGTTGCCGCGCTTGATGGCGGTGTCCAGGGCTTCCTTGGGTTGCTTCTTGCCGCTCCAGATCTGTTCGGTTTCCTCGTCGATGATGGTGCGGATCTGGTTGAAGTTGCCCAGCCGCACGCCGCGCGACTTGTCGGTGGTCTTGCGGATCATCTGCGTCACGGCCACGTCGGTGCCCGGATTTTGCTTGTAAAAGCCCGACTTTTCAGTCAGCTCGAACGCTGCCATGGTGATGGGCAGGTAGCCGGTGCGCTTGTGGCTGGCCGACTGCACTTCGGGCTGCGACAGGTAGTTGAAGAAAGCCGCCACGCCCTTGTACTCAACCGGTTTCTTGCCGGCCATGGCCCACAGGCTGGCGCCGCCGATACGGGTGTTTGGCGGCGCGCCGGCCACGTCCGGGTAATACGGCAGCTGTCCGATGCCATAGGCAAACTTGGCTTCCTTGCTGACGCGGGCGTACAGGCCGGACGAGCCGGTCATCATGGCGCATTCGCCCGACGGAAAGGACACGTCCGCCGCATTGGCGCGGCCCTTGTAGACAAACAGGCCCTGCTTGGACATGTTGGCCAGGTTTTCGAAGTGGCGCACATGCAATGGCGAGTTGAAGGCCAGCCGGGCCGACGGGCCGCCGAAGCCGTTGTTCTGCGTGGCAAACAGCGTGTTGTGCCAGGTCGAGAAGCTTTCCAGTTGCGTCCAGCTGACCCAGCTGGTGGTGAACGGGCATTTGTGGCCGGCCGCCTTGAGCTTGCCGGCGGCCAGCACCACCTCGGGCCAGGTCGTCGGGGCTTTTTCGGGGTCGAGGCCGGCGGCCTTGAAGGCGTCCTTGTTGTAGTAAAAAATCGTGGTCGAGCTGTTGAACGGGAAGCTCAGCATCTGGCCGTTGGGCGCGGTGTAATAGCCGGCCACGGCAGGAATGTAGGCCTTGGTGTCGAACTTGGCACCGCCCTCGGTCATGACTTCGCCCACCGGCTTGATCGCGCCCTTGGCCGCCATCATGGTGGCTGTGCCCACTTCATAGACCTGCAGGATGTGCGGCGCGTTGCCGGAACGGAAAGCCGCCACCGCTGCGGTCATGGATTCGTCGTAGGTGCCCTTGAAGGTGGGCACGACCTTGTAATCCTTCTGGCTGGCGTTGAAATCCTTGGCCAGGTCGTTGACCCATTCGCCAAGCGGGCCGCTCATGGCATGCCACCACTGGACTTCGGTCTGGGCCTGGCTGGCCAAAGGCGCACACAGCGCGCAAATGGCCAGAACGAGGGTGGATGAACGGTGCTTCATGAAGTCTCCTGAAGGAAAGGGGGGTCGCGGGAATGGAAAAACAGTCTAGCGGCGTTTTGTGACAGCGCCATTTAAACGACACGCTGCGCGCAAGGCAAGCGGGGTTTCCATGAGGTCATTCTGGCCGGGTGCCCATAAAAGGTGCACTGCGATAATATCGGACCAAAGCGCTGGACGTGGGTCCGAAGCCGCTGAAATTTCACGATGAACGCACCTACCACCCTCCAAGAACTGAATGTTTTCGCCGACGGCGCAAAGCACGCCGAACCCCGCATCCGCGAGATTCCGTACAACTACACCTCGTTTTCCGACCGGGAGGTGGTGATTCGCCTGCTGGGCAGCCGCGCCTGGGATTTGCTTAACCTGCTGCGCGGCGAGCGCCACACCGGCCGCTCGGCGCGCATGCTGTACGAAGTGCTGGGCGACATCTGGGTGGTGCAGCGCAACCCGTACCTGCAGGACGACCTGCTCGACAACCCCAAGCGCCGCATGCTGCTGGTCGAGGCACTGCAGCACCGGATCGCAGAAATCGAGAAACGCCGCACACCGCAAGCCGACCGCGAGCGTGACGCCATCGTGGGCGAGTTGCTGCAAGGCGCGCAGGCAGCGATTGGCAGGTTTTCGGCGTCGTTCGAGGAAGTCGCCAGTCTGCGCCAGCAAACCGAGCGCCGGCTGCGCAAGATCACGCTGAAAGACAACATCAAGTTCGACGGCCTGTCGCGCGTCTCGCATGTCACCGACGCGACCGACTGGCGTGTCGAGTACCCGTTTGTCGTGCTGACGCCGGACACCGAAGTCGAAATGGCCGGACTGGTCAAGGCCTGTATCGAACTGGGGCTGACGATTGTTCCGCGCGGCGGCGGCACCGGCTACACCGGCGGGGCGATTCCGCTGACCTGGAAGTCCGCCGTCATCAACACCGAAAAGCTCGAAGCCATGACGGAAGTCGAGATGGTTTCGCTGCCCGGCCTGGACCATCCCGTGGCCACCGTCTGGACCGAAGCCGGTGTGGTGACGCAGCGCGTGGCCGATGCGGCCGAGCGGGGCGGCTTCGTGTTCGCGGTTGACCCGACCTCGGCCGAAGCGTCGTGCATTGGCGGCAACATCGCCATGAATGCCGGCGGCAAGAAGGCCGTTCTGTGGGGAACGGCGCTGGACAACCTGGCGAGCTGGCGCATGGTGACGCCTGACGCCGAGTGGCTGGAAGTGAGCCGCGTGGGCCACAACCTGGGCAAGATCCACGACGCCGAGATGGCGAGCTTCGATTTGAATTACTTCGAGGCCGACGGCAAGACGCCGATCCGCACCGAGCGGCTCGACATTCCCGGCAAGACGTTCCGCAAGGAAGGCCTGGGCAAGGACGTGACCGACAAGTTCCTGAGCGGCCTGCCGGGCATCCAGAAGGAAGGCTGCGACGGCCTGATCACCAGCGCGCGCTGGATCGTGCACCGCATGCCGGCGCACACGCGCACGGTGTGCATGGAGTTCTTCGGCAATGCCAAGGATGCCGTGCCGAGCATCGTCGAGATCAAGGATTTCATGTTTGCCGAACAAAAGCGCGGCGGCGCGATTCTGGCCGGGCTGGAGCATCTGGACGACCGCTATTTGCGCGCCGTCGGGTATGCCACCAAGTCCAAGCGCGGCGGTAATGGCAAGGGCGGTATTACCGGTGTGCCCAAGATGGTGCTGATCGGCGACATTGCCGGCGACGACGCAGACGTGGTGGCGCGTGCCACCAGCGAGGTGGTGCGCATCGCCAATTCGCGCAGCGGCGAAGGCTTTGTCGCCATCAGCCCCGAGGCACGCAAGAAGTTCTGGCTGGACCGCAAGAAAACAGCGGCGATTTCGCGCCACACCAATGCCTTCAAGATCAACGAAGACGTGGTGATTCCGCTGCCGCGCATGGCCGAATACACCGACGGCATCGAGCAAATCAACATCGAGTTGAGCCTGCGCAACAAGATCAAGCTGTGCGATGCGCTGGATGCGTTTTTCCGCAAGGGCAACCTGCCTTTGGGCAAGGTGGAAGACGCCAGCGAGATTCCTTCGGCTGAACTGCTCGAAGACCGGGTCGCTCAGGCGCTGGCGCTGGTGGCCGAGGTGCGCAGCCTGTGGGCCGGCTGGCTGCAGGGCGTGGCGGTGCATTTTCCGGAACTGCAGGACCACACGCTGCGCGCCAGCTGGAAAACCCAGATTCGCGCGCCGCTGCAGGCGATTTTCAGCGGCGGCGCGTTCAAGCCGATTCTTGAGGAATGCAGCGCGATTCACAAGCGCGTGCTCAAGGGCCGGGTCTGGGCCGCGCTGCACATGCACGCGGGCGACGGCAACGTACACACCAATCTGCCGGTCAACAGCGATGACTACGAAATGCTGCAAACCGCGCACGAAGCGGTGGCGCGCATCATGGTACTGGCGCGCTCGCTCGACGGTGTGATCTCGGGCGAGCATGGCATCGGCATCACCAAGCTGGAGTTTTTGACCGACGAAGAGCTGCAGCCTTTCACGGACTACAAAGCCAGAGTGGACCCGGAAGGGCGCTTCAACAAAGGCAAGCTGCTGCGAAATTCAGAGCTGCTTGCGCCCGGCCAACCTGCGCTGCAGGCCGATTTGACCAATGCCTACACGCCCAGCTTCGGGTTGATGGGCCATGAGTCGCTGATCATGCAGCAAAGCGACATCGGCGCGATTGCCGACAGCGTGAAGGACTGCCTGCGCTGCGGCAAGTGCAAGCCGGTGTGCGCCACCCATGTGCCCCGGGCCAACCTGCTGTACAGCCCGCGCAACAAGATTCTGGCCACGTCGCTGCTGGTCGAAGCGTTTTTGTACGAAGAGCAAACCCGGCGCGGCATCAGCCTGAAGCACTGGGAAGAGTTCGAGGACGTGGCCGACCATTGCACGGTCTGCCACAAATGCCTGAACCCGTGCCCGGTCGACATTGACTTTGGCGAAGTGTCGATGAACATGCGCAACCTGCTGCGCAAGATGGGCCAGAAGTCCTTCCGGCCCGGCAATGCGGCGGCGATGTTTTTCTTGAACGCCACCAGCCCGCAAACCATCAAGGTGATGCGAACGGCGATGGTCGGTGTCGGTTTCAAGGCCCAGCGCCTGGCCAGTGACGTGATGGGCGTGCTGGCGAAAAAGCAGACGGCGCATCCACCCTCCACCGTGGGCAAGGCGCCGGTGAAAGAGCAGATCATCCACTTCATCAACAAGAAGATGCCCGGCGGCCTGCCCAAGAAGACCGCCCGCGCCTTGCTGGACATTGAAGACAAGGACTACGTCCCGATCATCCGCAACCCGAAAGCCACCACGGCCGAAACCGAGGCGGTGTTCTACTTTCCGGGTTGTGGCTCGGAGCGCCTGTTCAGCCAGGTCGGGCTGGCGACGCAGGCGATGCTCTGGCATGCCGGCGTGCAGACCGTGTTGCCGCCGGGCTATTTGTGCTGCGGCTATCCGCAGCGCGGCAGCGGCGATTTCGACAAGGCCGACAAGATGATCACCGACAACCGGGTGCTGTTTCACCGGGTGGCCACCACGCTGAATTACCTGGACATCAAGACGGTGGTGGTGAGCTGCGGCACCTGCTACGACCAGTTGCAGGGCTACCAGTTCGACAAGATTTTCCCCGGCAGCCGGATCATCGACATCCATGAATACCTGCTGGAAAAAGGCATCACGCTGCCTCCAAACCAGCCCGGATTTTTGTACCACGAGCCGTGCCACAACCCGATGAAGCTGGGCGACTCGATGAAGACGGTCAAGGCGCTGAT
>JBBSRS010000185.1:0-5591 GCA_038242795.1 Burkholderiales bacterium | reverse complement strand
GTGATTTGCGCCTCGGCCGGCAACCATGCGCAAGGCGTGGCCATGAGCGCACAAAAACTCGGCAGCCGCGCCGTGGTCGTCATGCCCACGACCCCGCCGCAGCTCAACGTGGTATCCCTCAAGGGCTGGGGCGGCGAAGTGGTGCTGCATGGCGACAGCTATTCCGACGCCTACACGCACGCGGTCACGCTTCAAAAAGAGCAAGGGCTGACCTTTGTCCATCCCTTTGACGACCCCGATGTGATTGCCGGCCAGGGCACGATTGCCATGGAAATCCTGCGCCAATTGCAAACCCTGGGGTCGCGCCGGCTGGACGCGGTGTTTGTGGCGATTGGTGGCGGCGGGCTGATTTCCGGCGTGGCCAACTACATCAAGGCGGTGCGGCCCGAGATCAAGGTCATCGGCGTGCAGATGAACGACTCCGACGCCATGATGCAGTCGGTGGCGGCGAACAAACGCGTGACGCTCCCTGATGTGGGTCTGTTTTCAGACGGCACGGCGGTCAAGCTGGTGGGCGAGGAAACCTTTCGCATCAGCCGTGAACTGGTCGATGAATTCATGACGGTGGACACCGATGCGGTCTGCGCCGCCATCAAGGACGTGTTTGTCGACACCCGCAGCATCATCGAGCCGGCCGGTGCGCTGGCCGTTGCCGCCATCAAGCAATACGTCGCCCAACACAAGACCCAAGGCGAAACCTACGCCGCGATTTTGTGCGGCGCCAACATGAACTTCGACCGCCTGCGCTTTGTCGCCGAACGCGCCGAAGTGGGCGAGGAGCGCGAAGCCTTGTTTGCCGTGACGATTCCCGAGGAGCGCGGCAGCTTCCGGCGCTTTTGTGAATTGATCGACCAGTTGCCCGGCGGGCCGCGCAGCGTGACCGAATTCAACTACCGCATCAGCGACCACGCCCTGGCGCATGTGTTTGTCGGCCTGACCACCTCGACCAAAGGCGAAAGCGCCAAGCTCGCCACGCACTTCAACCGCCACGGCTTCAAGGCCCTGGACCTGACGCATGACGAACTGGCCAAGGAACACATCCGCCACATGGTGGGGGGGCACAGTGCGCTCTCAAAAGAAGAGCGGCTGCTGCGCTTTGTCTTTCCCGAGCGGCCCGGCGCGCTGATGAAGTTTTTGTCGCACATGCGGCCGGGCTGGAACATCTCGCTGTTCCATTACCGCAACCAGGGCGCCGACTACGGCCGCATCCTGGTCGGCCTGCAGGTGCCGCAGGCCGACAACGGCGCGTTCCACGAATTTCTGGACACGCTCGGCTACCCGCATGTGGAAGAAACCCACAACCCGGTGTACCAGCTGTTCCTGAAGAGCTGAGTTTCAGCGCCATGGCATTGCCCGACCTGGAACTGGCCAACACCTCTGTCTGCCCGCGCTGCGGTGCGGGCCTGCGCTGCGCCATGGTGGCCGGCGATGCCGAATGCTGGTGCGTCCAGCTGCCCAACGTAATGCCCGTTCCCGCTGCCCCGCCTGAACACGCGCTGCCGGACAGCAGCGCAGCCTCCTGCTTTTGCCCTGCCTGCCTGAAACAGATCACCGATGAACGACAACACCCCCTTTCAACTCCCCACGATTGAATTCACCGCCGACGCTTCGCTGCAAGCCCAGCTTCGCCACAAGATTGACCACAAGACCAAGCCACTGGGCGCGCTGGGGAGGCTCGAAGACGTGGCGCTGCAGCTCGGCCTGATCCAGCGCAGCGAGTCGCCGGTGCTGCACCACCCGCAGATGGTGGTGTTTGCGGCCGACCACGGCATTGCCGCCGAAGGCGTGTCGGCGTATCCGCAGGCGGTGACGGTGCAAATGGTCGGCAACATGCTGGCCGGCGGCGCGGCGATCAATGTGTTTGCCCGCCAGCACGGCTTTGCGCTGCAGGTGGTCGATGCCGGCGTGGCCGCCGAGTTGCCGGCGCATCCGCAACTCCAGCCGCGAAAAATCGCCATGGGCACGAAAAACCTGTGCCATGAACCCGCCATGTCGCGGCTTGAAGCGCAGGCGGCGCTCGCGGCGGGCAGGGACGTGATGCAGGCCCTGCCCGGCAATGTCGTCGCCTTTGGCGAGATGGGCATTGCCAACACCTCACCCGCCGCGCTGCTGCTGGCCCGGCTGACAGGCGCCAGCATCGAAGACGCCACGGGACGCGGCACCGGGCTGGACGACGCGCAACTGCTGCACAAGCGAACGGTGCTGGCGCGCGCCTTGGTGCGGCACCCGGCCACCGAGCCGTTCGATGCCGTTGGCGAGCTGGCGGCGCTGGGCGGTTTTGAAATCGCCATGATGGCCGGTGCCATGCTGCAGGCGGCCAGCGAGCGCCGGGTGGTGCTGGTGGACGGCTTCATTGCCGGTGCGGCGGCGCTGGTGGCGCAAGCCATGGCGCCCGCCGTGCGCGACTGCCTGGTGTTTTGCCACCGCTCTGCCGAAACCGGCCACCGCCTGCTGCTCGCCTATCTGGACGCCAAGCCGCTGCTTGAACTCGACCTGCGCCTTGGCGAAGGCACAGGCGCGCTGCTGGCCTGGCCGCTGGTGCAGTCGGCGGCGAGTTTCCTGAATGACATGGCGAGTTTCGAGTCGGCCGGCGTGAGCAAAAAATAAGGGCGCCGATGGTCCGGTTCATTCGCCACTTCCTGCTGGCCCTGCAGTTTTTCACGCGCATTCCGGTCACCGGCCGGCTGGCCGACTGGGTGGGCTACAGCCCCGCCATGCTGCGCGCCAGCGCCGCGCACTTTCCGGGCATCGGCGGGGTGATTGGCGGCGCGGCGGCGGCGGTATTTGCGCTGCTGCTGGTGCTCCTGCCCGACACCCCCTTCACGCCGCTGGTGGCGGCGGCGCTGTCCACCGTTGCCACGGTCTGGCTCACCGGCGGATTTCATGAAGACGGCCTGGCCGATGTGGCCGATGGTTTGGGCGGCAGCTACGACCGCGAGCGCTCGCTGGAAATCCTGAAGGACTCGCGCGTCGGCGCATTCGGCGCCATGGCGCTGGTGCTGGCGCTGCTGTGCAAGGTGGCGCTGCTGGCGCTGCTCGGCTCGGTCGAGGTGATGGCCGATGCCGATGACCCTCCGGTTTTCAGCGGCTGGTATGTGTGCGCCGCGCTGTGGCTGAGCCATGTGGTGTCGCGGACCCTGCCGCTGATCATGATCCGGCTGCTGCCGCATGTGGGCGACAGCGCCACGTCCAAGTCCAAGCCGCTGGCCGACCAGATCTCGATGGGCGGGCTGGGGGTTGCCTTTTTATGGTGTTTTGGGGCGCTTGCGCTCGCCAGCGCTGTGTTTGATGCTATCAATCTTGCAATTGGCTGCAGTCTGTCGGTGCTGGCGCTGCTGGCGCTGCTGCGTTTTTTCAGGCGGCGGCTGCAGGGCTTCACCGGCGACTGCCTGGGCACCGTGCAGCAGGTGTGCGAAATCGCGTTTTACCTGGGGCTGGCGATCAGCCTTTGAGCGCATTGGAGACGCCGCCCGCCCCCCATTCCCTGCGCCATGCCGGCGACGAACCGGCACGGATGAACCTCTGGCTGGTGCGCCATGCCCAGCCACTGGTGGACGCCGGCATCTGCTACGGCCGGCTGGACGTGGCGGCGGATGCCGAAGCCACCGCCGAATGCGCTGCCCGACTGGCCGCGCAACTTCCGGCAGGGCTGCGCGTTGTCAGTTCGCCGCTACAAAGATGTGAGCAGCTGGCGCACGCACTGCATGCGCTAAGGCCTGATTTGGCTTATAAAACCGATGCCCGGCTGCAGGAAATGGATTTTGGCCAGTGGGAAGGCCGCGCCTGGCAGGCGATTGCCCGCGCTGAACTTGACGGCTGGACCGGCGACTTTGCGCATTACCAAGCGGGGCATGACGGCGAAAGCGTGACCACCTTCATGGCGCGCGTCGGCGCGGCGTTTGATGCCTTGACGCCGCCGTCGAAGACCCTCACCCCGGCCGTCTCCCAAGGGACAAGGGCGCCAGAAAAAAATACCGTGCTGTGGATCACCCATGCCGGCGTCATCCGCGCGGTGGAACTGCTGGCCCAGGGCGTGCGCCACATCGAGCGCGCCGACCAGTGGCCCCTGGAAGCGCCGAAATATGGACAATGGCGAACACTGGCGCTGCACCCCGGCCAAAAGCTGCCGCGCCCTTGAAGCGGGGTGGCGCTGCACTCTACCGACCCGTCCCATCACACGGCCAGACAACGCAAAAGAAGGCAAGTCCATGTCAGCAACTCTCGACGGTCAGCTTGTGGTGGCGATTTCCTCGCGCGCCCTGTTTGACCTTGAAGAAGAAAACCAGGTGTTTGAAACCGGCTCAGCCCCCAATGCCAGCCTGGCGCTGCCACCGGACCTGCCGCCCGGCGTGAAGAAAGACGCGGCGTACATGCAACTGCAACTGGAGCGGCTCGATGTGCCGGCCAAGCCGGGCGTGGCGTTTTCGCTGGTCAAAAAGCTGCTCGCCTTTAACGATGCGCCCGAAAACGCGGGGGAAACCGCCCGCCCCGCAGCGCCCAAGCAACGGGTTGAAGTCGTCATCCTGTCGCGCAATGACCCGGTGTCGGGCATGCGGGTGTTTCGTTCGGCCCAGCATTACGGCCTGAACATCCAGCGCGGCACCTTCAACCGGGGCGCGCCGCCGTGGCGCTACCTCAAGCCGCTGCACGCCAACCTGTTTTTGTCCACCCACCTGAGCGATGTGCGCGCCGCGCTGGAAGCCGGCGTGCCGGCCGCGCAGGTGTACCCGCAGTCGGCCAGAGCCAGCGACGCGCATCCGAACGAGGTGCGGATTGCCTTTGACGGCGACGCGGTGCTCTTCTCGGACGAGGCCGAAATGGTCTACCAAGCGCAGGGCCTGTCGGCCTTTCAGGCGCATGAGCGCGACAAGGCCGGGCAGCCGCTGCTGCCCGGGCCGTTCAAGCCGCTGCTGGAGGCCTTGCAGCGGCTGCAGCAGGCCGGCACCTCGCGCATGCGCATTCGCACCGCGCTGGTGACGGCGCGCAGCGCGCCGGCGCATGAACGCGCCATCCGCACGCTGATGAACTGGAACATCGAGGTCGATGAAGTGATGTTCCTCGGCGGCCTGGCCAAGGGGCCGTTCCTGCGCGAATTCGAGCCCGATTTTTTCTTTGACGACCAGACCGGCCATGTCAACTCGGCGGCGCAGCATGTGCCCTCGGGCCATGTGGCCAGCGGCATTTCCAACCCGTCATTGCAATAAACCCAGGCGCTTGAAACCGCTGACGTCCTGAACTGTATTTTTCCAGAAAGCGCTGCATGAACCTGCTTTCCCGCATGGCCCAGAAATTTCGCGACTTCCGGCATTTCACCCGCCGCGTCTGGGCGCTGTCGGCGCCCTACTTCCGCTCCGAGGACAAATGGAAGGCGCGCGGTCTGCTGGCGGCCATCGTGCTGCTGAACCTGGGCGCGGTGTACATGCTGGTGCTGCTCAACGAGTGGAACCGGGTGTTTTACGACGCACTGCAAAACAAGGACGCGGCGGTGTTCTGGACGCAGTTGGGGCGTTTCACCTACCTGGCGTTTGCCATCATAAACATCGCCGTCTAACGTTTATACCTGACGCATCTTTTAGAGGTGAGCTGGCGCG
>JBBSRS010000184.1:0-5608 GCA_038242795.1 Burkholderiales bacterium | reverse complement strand
CTGGGTGCCGCAGTGGACCTTTGACGGTACGGTGCAATACAACCCGAAGATCAAGGAATCCGAACTGGCGTCCATCGGCGTGCGCTACAACCCGGGCAACTACCGCACCGTCAGCGCCGCCTTTCGGCGCCAGCGCAATATCAGCCAGCAGGTTGATGTCGGCTGGCAATGGCCGATCAACGACCTGTGGGGCGACAAGGGCCAGGACCTGGGCGCCGGACGCGGCCAGGGCGGCGGGCGCTACTACAGCGTGGGCCGGCTCAACTACAGCACGCTGGAGAAAAAGCTGGTCGATGCGGTGGTGGGCGTTGAATACGATGGCTGCTGCTGGATTGGCCGGGTGGTGCTGCAGCGCTCGCAAAACAGCACCGCGACGTCCAACACGCGCATCCTGTTCCAGCTTGAAATGGTGGGTTTTTCGCGCATCGGCGCCAGCCCGCTCGAAACCCTCAAGAGCAACGTGCCACGCTACCAGAACCTGCGTGACAAAATCAGCCCTCCCAGCCGCTTTACCACTTATGACTAAACACCGCTTTTCCTCTGTCCGGCCGCTGCGCGCCGCGCTGGTGCTTCTGCTGGCGCTGCCCCTGGGCGCCGTGCAGGCCCAGGTCGGCCGGCCGTCGGCCACGCCACGCCTGGTATGGCCCGCACCGCCAGCGGCCACCGCGGCGCCGCGCGCAGGCGCCCAGCGCCAGGCCGATTTCATCGTGGTCGTGGTCAATTCCGAGCCGATCACCAACAACGAAGTGCGCGCCAAGCTGCTGCGCACCGAGCAGATGCTCAAGCAGCAGGGCACCGCCGTGCCGCCGCGCAACGAGCTGCTGCCGCAGCTGATCGAACGCATGATCAGCGACAAGGCGCAACTGCAGGCCGCGCAGGCCTCGGGCCTGAAAATTGACGACAACGCCGTGGAGGGCGCCGTCCAGACGGTGGCCCGGCAGAACCAGATCACGGTGGACGAGCTGCGCCTGCGGTTGCAGGCCGACGGCATCGACTATGACCAGTTCCGCGCCGAGATCCGCGACGAACTGCTGATCAGCCGCCTGCGCCAGCGCGAGGTCAAGGTGGACGTCAGCGAGTCCGACATCGACGCCTACCTGCGCGACCAGCAGGGTCAGCCGGGTGCAACCGGCACAGCGCCGGCGGCGCTCAACCTGGCTGAAATTCTGGTGGCCGTGCCTGAGAACGCCACGCCCGACCAGGTCGCCAGCCTGCAGGCCAAGGCCCAGCAGGTGCTGGAACGCGCCCGCGCCGGTACCGACTTCGCCGCGCTGGCGGCCGAGGTCTCGACGTCGGCATCGCGCGGCAACGGCGGCCAGATGGGCCTGCGCAGCGCCGACCGCTACCCGCCGCTGTTTGTCGAGGCGACGCAAAGCCTGCGCGCCGGCGGCCTGGCCGGTCCGGTGCGCAGCGCCGCTGGCTTTCACATCCTGAAGGTCATCGAGAAACGCCAGGGCGGCCTGCCTGACGCCATGGTTGCGCAAACCCACGCCCGCCACATCCTGCTGCGGCTGACACCCCAGCTGACCGAAGCGGCCGCCATCGAGAAACTTGCCGGTTTCAAAAAGCGCATCGTGGCCGGTCAGGCCGACTTTGCGGCCCTGGCGCGCGAGAACAGCCAGGATGGCTCGGCCAAGGCGGGCGGCGACCTGGGCTGGGCCCCTGCCGGCGCCTTTGTCCCTGAATTTGAAAAGGTCATGAATGCCCTGGCGCCCAACCAGGTGTCCGACCCGCTGGTGTCGCGCTTCGGTGTTCACCTGTTGCAGGTGCTGGAGCGCCGCGAGGTGCCGGTGTCGCCGCGTGACCAGCGCGAGATGGTGCGCGGCATGCTGCGCGAGAAAAAGCAGGAGGAAGCGCTGGTGCGCTGGGCCGAGGACATTCGCGGGCGTGCCTACGTGGAATTCCGCGAAGCGCCTCAATGACCCCCACGCTTGCCACTTCGTGTGCTGCGCTGCCCCCCGGGGGGGCTGCTGCGCCTGCGGCCCGGCAAAGCCGGTTCCGCGGCCCCTGCTGGCATGAAGAGAAAACCATCGTGCCCACTGCTTCATCCGGTGTAACGGTTTGCGTTGCATGAAGCACATTCCACGCAAGCGCTTCGGCCAGCATTTCCTGACCGACCGGCTGATCATCGAAGGCATCGTTGACGCGATTGCGCCCTTGCCCGGCCAGCCGATGGTCGAGATCGGCCCCGGCCTGGCGGCGATGACGCGGCCGCTGGTGGCGCGGCTTGGCCACCTGACGGTGATCGAGCTGGACCGCGACCTGGCGCACCAGCTGCGTTCCAATCCCCAGCTGACCGTCATCGAATCCGATGTGCTGCGGGTCGATTTCAGGCAGCTGGCGGAGCAGGTGGGCTTGGTCAGAGATAAAGCGGGCAAAGTGGGCGCATTTCCCCTGCCAGCCGGGGCCGTGGAGCCGGCTTTGCCGGGCCACAGGCGCAACGCCCCCTCGGGGGGCAGCGAACCACGCGAAGCGGGGAGCGTGGGGGCTCTTAAATTGCGTGTTGTTGGAAACCTGCCGTACAACATCTCCACGCCCATCCTGTTTCACCTGCTCGACGCGGTCGATGTGATCGAGGACCAGCATTTCATGCTGCAAAAGGAAGTCATCGACCGCATGGTGGCCTCGCCCTCGACCAGCGCCTATGGGCGGCTGAGTGTCATGCTGCAGTGGCGCTACGCCATGGAAAACGTGCTGCACGTCCCGCCGCAGAGTTTTGACCCGCCGCCACGCGTGGACAGCGCCATCGTGCGCATGGTGCCGCATGCCGCGCCGGCTACGCTCGACGTCAAGCTGCTCAGCGAACTGGTGCGGGTGGCCTTCAGCCAGCGGCGCAAGCTGCTGCGCCACACGCTGGGGAAGTGGCTGGAGCAAAAGGAGTTTTCCGGGGACTTCGATGTCAAGCGCCGCGCCGAAGAAGTGCCGGTGGCCGAGTACCTGGCGCTGGCGCAACAGGTGAAAGTCGGCACTGCCCAGCCTGAAGACACTGCTGTGCTATAAAAATAGTAGCTGAATGTGCTTGCCAGGCAAGCGCAAACGACCGGTTTAAGCCATGAAAAAAACCCGCAGATTGCGGGTTTTCTGTTTTCAGCCTGATGCGTGGTTCAGGCGGCTGCAAGCCAGTAGCTTGCATTGAAAGGACTGCTCATGCGCAGCGCCAGCGGCGACACGTCGAGCAGTTTGTCGGTCGGCATTGGTTCATCACCTTCTGCAACGACTTGCTGGGCCTGATTCGCCCGATCCCCTTGGCCAATGTCCGGGGAGCGGGCTACAGAAAAGAATAGAAGCAGCGGAACGGTATCTTGCGATCCGCCCAGTAGTCGGCTGCATCCCTGAAGATGTCGAGCAGTTGCTCGCGCGCTTCCTTGTCGAACTTGGCATGCGCGGGAATTTGCTCCAGCACGACGATGAAGCCGGGCTGCGGGCCCGACTTGTGCACCAGGTCGGTCATGCAGTCGTACAGGGCATCAAAGTTCTTGCCAAAATGCGCCGGAAAGGTGTACTGGGCCGCGATCATGTCCAGAATGTCCTGCTTGCTCTGGGCATTGCCCAGGTTGGCATACAGGAAATGCTGGTTCAGTTTGGTGGCCGCTTCCTGCAACTCGGGAACGCGGAATGCGCGTATGGACTGCACAATGTTGGGCCGTATGCCCTTCAAAGGTATTTCGTCGTCCTTACGAAGTGGTGTATCCATCTCCGCTTCTCTTTCTCTTAGGTCTAAAGTCAAAATAACAACCACAGTCCTGGTTAATGAACGATTTTGCGAAAACTCGCATAGTGATCGTCGGTGTAAAAACAGGCATCGGGCGCTGCGGGTTCCAAGCCGCCACACACGATGCGCCGGGCTCCGCGGCTGCGCTCTCCAGGGGTCCTGACGGTATATTCACGGTAGTAAGCGCGGGCGTTTGCCGGAAGCAGCCTTTCCCGGTTGCCAAACACCACGCCGTCCTTGTCATGCCTGAAGGGTCCGCCCTGGTAGATCAGCGTCAGCATGCTGCGCCCCTGGGGAGGCAGCTGGGCAAGCGCAACGGTGTCGGCAGCCGACGTCGGGGAGGCGTTCCTGGCAAGGGCCGTGCCGGAGGGCACCACCATCACACCGGCCGAAACCGCCAGCAGCATCGTCACACCGGCTTGACGCCAGCGTTCGAACCAATTCCTCCCCAATACCCGCATGAAAAATACCTTTCTTGAATCCAGCGTTAACCTGACAAGTTTCCGGGTTAACCCTTAAATTTCAAGAGCTGTAGTTTGCCGCATGCCGAAACAAAAGGCAAGCGAATGCTGAAATTTTAGGCATGAAAAAGAGGGCTATGAAGCCCTCTGAAGTCGTGGTTGCCTGGAAAAGAACTGGCTTACCGCGCGGCGTTGGCGTCAGCCACCGTGAGGGCCGTCATGTTGACGATCCGGCGCACCGTGGCCGTGGGCGTCAGGATGTGCATCGGCTTGTTGGCGCCCAGGAGCACCGGGCCAATGGCAATGTTGCCGCCGGCGGCGGTCTTGAGCAGGTTGTAGGAAATGTTGGCCGCGTCGATATTGGGCAGGACCAGCAGGTTGGCTTCACCCGTCAGCGTGCTGTTGGGCATGATGAACTTGCGGGCACCAGCGTCCAGCGCCACGTCGCCATGCATCTCGCCATCGACTTCCAGCCACGGCGTCTGCTCGCGCAGCAGCTCCAGCGTGCGGCGCATCTTCAGCGCGCTCGGGTGGTTGGAGGAGCCGAAATTCGAATGCGACAGCAGCGCCGCCTTGGGCTTGATGCCGAAACGCATCATTTCCTCGGCCGCCATGGTGGTGATTTCCGCCAGCTGCTCGGCCGTCGGGTCGTAGTTGACGTGGGTGTCGAGCAAAAACACCTGTCGGCCCGGCAGCATCAGGCCGTTCATGCAGGCATAGGTGTTGACACCCTGGCGCTTGCCGATCACCTGGTCTAGGTAGGCCAGGTGATGCGCCGTCGTGCCCCAGGTGCCGCAGATCAGGCCATCGACATCGCCCTTGAGCAGCAGCATGCCGGCAATCAGCGTCAGCCTGCGGCGCATCTCGATCTTGGCCATCTGCACCGTCACGCCGCTGCGCTCGGTCATGCGGTGGTAGGTCTGCCAGAAGTCGCGGTAGCGGTGGTCCTGCTCGACGTTGACCACGTCGTAATCCAGCTCTTCCTTCAGGCGCAGGCCGAACTTTTCGATGCGCTGGGCAATGATGGCCGGGCGGCCAATCAGCGTCGGCCGGGCCAGGCCTTCGTCAACGACGATCTGGCAGGCGCGCAATACTCTTTCTTCTTCACCTTCGGCATAGGCCACGCGTTTGCGGGCGGCTGCCTTGGCGGCGGTAAAAATCGGCTTCATGATCGTGCCGGACGCATAGACAAAGCTCTGCAGCCGCTCGCGGTACAAGGCCATGTCCTGAATCGGGCGCAGCGCCACGCCGCTGTCTGCGGCAGCTTGCGCCACGGCGGGTGCAATCTTCATCATCAGGCGCGGATCGAAGGGCTTGGGAATCAGGTATTCCGGGCCGAAAGACAGCTTTTCGCCGACATAGGCGGCCGCCACCACTTCGCTTTGCTCGGCTTGCGCGAGTTCGGCAATGGCGTGAACTGCTGCAATTTCCATCT
>JBBSRS010000183.1:0-5618 GCA_038242795.1 Burkholderiales bacterium | reverse complement strand
ATCAAGGCGGCTTTTGCGCGCAAAGTCCAGCCCGACAAAATGGTGACTGTTATTCTCGGAGCCGCAAAATGAAATACACACCCAAACCCATCGCCCCCGAGCACACAGCCAAGCCTTCGGCCAAGGCCCACACCGTCAAGCCCAAGGGCACCGCCCACCTCAAACCGTCCGGCGAAATCCGCATCATTGGCGGACAGTTCCGGCGCACGAAACTCACTGTGCCGAACCATCCCGGCCTGCGTCCCACACCTGACCGCGTGCGCGAAACGCTGTTCAACTGGCTGGGTCAGGACCTGACCGGCTGGCGCTGTGCCGACGTGTTTGCCGGCACCGGCGTTCTGGGCTTCGAGGCCGCCTCGCGCGGCGCGGCCGACGTGCTGCTGTGCGAGCAGGACCCGGGGCTGGTGGTGCAGCTCAAGGCGGTGCAAGCCAGGCTCAAGGCCGGCACGGTGCGCATCGAGCGCGGCGACGGGCTGAGCGCGCTCAAGCGGCTGGATGCCGGCAGCATGCAGCTGGTATTGATCGACCCGCCTTTTGACTCCAGCGTGTTCGAGCCGGCGCTCAAGGCCGCCGCCCAGGCGATCAGCCCGACCGGCCTGGTGTACCTGGAAGCGCCACGGGTTTGGCAGGACGACGAACTGCTGCCGCTGGGGCTCAAGGTCCACCGCAACGCCAAGGCCGGCGCCGTGCATTTTCATTTGCTGGTCAAAAGTGATCAGCCGGCGGAGCCTCTGCCGGCGTGAACCCGTGGTGTGGACGCCTCAAGCGTCCGCATGGACGTCAGGGTCAGGCCCGGTGCACTGGCGGCCCACGTGGTGTGCAAGGGCATAATTCAGCCCATGTCCACCCCCCGCATTGCTGTTTATTCCGGGACGTTTGACCCGTTCACCCTTGGCCACACCGACGTGGTGCGCCGCGCGGCTGCGCTGTTTGACCAACTGGTCATTGGGGTAGCGGTGGCGCATCACAAAAAGACCCTGTTTTCGTTGTCCGAGCGCGTCGGGCAGGTGCGGCAGGCGACCGCTTCCATCGCGGGCATCCAGGTGCTGCCGTTTGACGGCCTGATCATGGATTTTTGTGCTGCGCAAAACGCCTGCGCCGTGGTGCGCGGCATTCGCAACCTCACCGATTTCGACTATGAGGCCCAGATGGCCGCCATGAACCGCAAGCTGCGCCCGCAGGTGGAAACCGTGTTCTTGCTGCCCGAGGCGCCGCTGGCCTGCATCAGCAGCACACTGGTGCGCGAGATCAGCAAGCTTGGCGGCAGCGTGGCCCAGATGGTCAGCCCGTCCATCGCCGCTGCGCTGGCGCAGGTTCACGCCACACCAGGAGCTTGAGTTCATGGCTTTATTGATCACCGACGACTGCATCAACTGCGATGTCTGCGAGCCCGAATGCCCGAACGAGGCAATTTTCCTGGGCGCCGAGATCTACGAGATCGACCCGACCAAATGCACCGAATGCGTCGGCCATTTCGACGAGCCGCAGTGCGTGCAGGTCTGCCCGGTGGCCTGCATCCCGGTGGACCCGCAACACCGCGAAACACGGGAAACGCTGTGGGAAAAATACAACCGGTTGCAAGCGGTCATCCCGGTGGTATTGGTTCGCTGACGTCGTCTGCGCTGGCTTTTTGAATCAAACAGGCGCTTTGCGCACAAGCAGTATGCGCAAATTGCTATCAAAAAGATAGTAAATATTACACCGTCTTTGACACGCCTGCGGCAGGGTTTGCCGCAGCATCCGGCAGCGTCGTCGGTCGGGGCGGCTTCGGGCGTTGCGGCTGGCTGGTGTGGATCAGCATCGTGGCTTTTTCCATCTCGCCCTTGAGCAGATCGGGAACCGCCCTCAGGCTGCGCACGATGCAGTCCTCGATGGCCACACGGTGTTCCTGGGAAGGCTTTTTCAGCACCCAGTTGATGACCTCGGCCTTCACGCCCGGGTGCCCCACGCCAATGCGCAGCCGCCAGTAATCGGCCGAACCCAGTTGTGCATGGAGGTCGCGCAGGCCGTTGTGCCCGGCATGGCTGCCGCCGAACTTGAGCTTGACCTGGCCGGGAACGATGTCGAGTTCGTCATGCGCGACCAACACCTCACTGGGCAAGACCTTGAAAAATCGCGCCAGTGCCGCCACCGACTTGCCCGACAGGTTCATGAAGGTCATCGGCTTGAGCAGCCAGACGGTCTGGCCGTTGACCGTGGTGCGGGCCACCTGGCCGTGGTAATTTTTGTCCAGGCTGAGGGGCGCCTTCAGTTCTTGCGAGAGCGCGTCGATCCACCAGAAGCCGGCGTTGTGGCGCGTCGCTTCGTACTCCGGGCCTGGGTTGCCCAGGCCGACAAACAGCTTGATCATGGGATGTGCAATAAAAAAAGGGGAGGGCGGTACAGCGTAGCAGAAGCACCCGCGCATGAAAAAAGCCCTTGACCTTGTGAAAGGAAAAGGGCCACTTTCCTGGGCACGACCTTTTCAGGCCAGTGCCGCAAGCCGGGAATTACTTCTTGGCTGCAGGTTTTGCTGCGGGCTTGCCGCCCTTTGCGCCGGGCTTGGCTTTTGGGTCCACAGCCTCGACAGGCGCGGCTTCGACTTCTTCGACGATTGGCGTCACCGAGACCATGACCGGATTGACCTGGCCTTTGGCAACAGCTTTCACGCCCTTGGGCAGCGAAACGTCCTTGACGCGCAACGAGCTGCTCTTGGTCAGCGTGCTCAGGTCGATGGCGATGAATTCAGGGATGTCGGCCGGGAAGCAGGAAACGGTCATCTCGGTCAGCACATGGTTGACGATGCAGTTTTCTGTCTTGACAGCCGGGGATTCTTCTTCACCGTTGTAATGCACGGGCACTTTCACGGTCATGCGGGTGCGGGCTTCGACGCGCTGGAAGTCGATGTGCTGGACTTGCTGCTTGTACGGGTGCATTTGCAGGTCACGCAGCAGAACCTTGTGTTCCGTGCCGGCCAGTTCCATCTGCAGGATGGCGCCGTGAAAGGCTTCCTTCTTGATGGCGTGCCACAAGGTGTTGTGATCGATTTCGATCAGGGCAGGTTCGCCCGTGCCACCATAAACAATACCGGGCGTGCGGCCGGTGATGCGGAGACGGCGGCTCGCACCCGTGCCCTGCTTTGCGCGCTCAAAAGCGACGAATTTCATAATCTTCTCCAAAATGGGCGGACCGCGACCAGTCTCACCCTGACTTCAAAAGACTGCCCAGGCTCAAAACCTTTCACGATTTTGAAGGCTGAACAGCCGGCTTTTTTGTTTCAGATCAGATCAGGCTGATCTTGATCCGAGAACAAACTCATGACCGACTCTCCCTTGGCGATACGCTGCATGGTTTCAGCGATCAGCGGCGCCACGGAGAGCTGTCGAATTTTTTTGCAGGCCAACGCGTTGGCGTTCAGTGGAATGGTGTTGGTGACCACCACCTCGTCCAGCGCATCACCCTTGGTGATGCGTTCAATGGCCGGTCCCGAAAAAATCGGGTGGGTGCAGTAGGCATAGACTTTTTTGGCGCCGCGCTCTTTCAGCACTTCGGCCGCCTTGACCAGCGTGCCGGCGGTGTCGATCATGTCGTCCATGATCACGCAGTTGCGGCCTTCGATGTCGCCGATCACATGCATCACTTCGGACACATTGGCCTTGGGGCGGCGCTTGTCGATGATCGCCATGTCGCAGCCGAGCTGCTTGGCCAATGCGCGGGCGCGCACCACGCCGCCGACATCGGGCGACACGACCATCAGGTCGGTGTAGTTTTTCTGCCGCAGGTCGCCCAGCAGCACTGGCGAGGCATAGATGTTGTCCACCGGAATGTCGAAGAAGCCCTGGATCTGGTCGGCATGCAGGTCCATGGTCAGGACGCGGGTGACGCCGACGGCCTGCAGCATGTTGGCAACCACCTTGGCGGTGATGGGAACACGCGCCGAGCGCGGGCGGCGGTCCTGCCGTGCATAGCCGAAGTACGGGATCACGGCGGCGATCTGGTCAGCCGATGAGCGCTTGAGCGCGTCCACCATGATCAGCAGTTCCATCAGGTTGTCGTTTGTCGGCGCACAAGTGGACTGCACCACGAACACGTCGCGGGCGCGAACGTTCTGCTGGATTTCAACGGTGACTTCACCATCTGAAAACCGTCCCACGTGGGCAGTGCCCAGCGAGATGCCAAGGTTCTGGGCAATTTCTTCGGCCAGGCCAGGATTGGCATTGCCGGTGAAAACCATGAAGTCGGGGTGGTGCATTTGCGTATGAAGTCCAGCTGCGGACGGACTTGAAAGTGGAGTGAACTGTTTATCGAAGCAAAATACGCACTGAAAGCAAGGTGCAACGCGGACTTGGCAGTGAATTCCGTTGCAGTCTTTCAAAACACACAGACCCGCCACTTGCGGGTCCGAAAGCGCCGCAATCATGCAGCGCCTGATTCAACTCAGACCTGCGACTGGCAGGTCTGAAAATTTGGCAGGGGTGGAAGGATTCGAACCTGCGAATGCTGGAATCAAAATCCAGTGCCTTAACCAACTTGGCGACACCCCTACACAGGACAGTTGTTGTTGCCAACAACCGACCTATAACCATTGCTTGCCATCTGCATTCCAGGGAGCCGGTAGTTTACCAACCCGCCAATGGATGCGTCTCCAGATTTTTGCAGCTGCGAACCAGCCAGTCGCCAGGGGCGTCTGCGAGATCGGCATGTTCAAAAATCTGTGCACATACAGCACTTCCCGAGCCGGTCATGCGTCCTGAAAGCTGCTGCGAGTCTAACCACTCAAGTGACTGGCCAATCTGCGGACAAAGCTTTTGCGCTACCGGCTGCAAGTCGTTATGGCCAAATTTGAAAATCTGTCCATCAGCATATGCAGCAAAGCCTAGCATTGTAGCAGTCCCAGTGTCACGTTTCAGGCCTGGCGCCTTGAAAATTTCTGGCGTTGGCACGCCGGCGGGCGTTTTGACCACCAAAAACCGCGCCGATGGCAAGGCCAGCGGCGTGATGTCCTCGCCGATTCCCTCGACCCAGGCATGGCCTCCCGAAAGGAAAAAAGGAACGTCTGCGCCCAACGAAAGCGCCAGGGCGCGAAGGTCTTTTTCGGGCAGGCGAACGCCCCATAGGCGCTGCAGCGCCAGCAGGCAACTGGCCGCATCCGATGAGCCGCCGCCCATGCCGGCCTGCAACGGAATATTTTTTTCCAGGCCGATGTGAACGCCCAGCGACGTGCCGCAGGCCGCCTGCAAGGCGCGGGCGGCGCGCACGGCCAAATCTTCGGCTGGCAGCGCTTCGCAATCGGTGCCCTGGGCATTTTTCAGGTCGCTGCGGCTGATCTGCCCGTCGGTGCGGAGTTCGAAATGCAGCGTGTCGCACCAGTCAATCAGCATGAAGACCGATTGCAGCAAATGGTAGCCGTCGGGCCGGCGACCGGTGATGTGGAGGAACAGGTTGAGCTTCGCCGGCGCCGGCACGTCATACAGCGCCTTGAGGGGACGCGAGGAAACAGGAAAGCGGGTCACGCTGGAAACCTTCGAAACAGTGCGCCGGTCAGGCGGGCAGGGTGCTATTGGTCGAGCACGACCCGAAGGTCGACGCGAGGAAGTGGCTGCATCCGGACAGCGGCGATGCGGCCTTCATTTTGCCTT
>JBBSRS010000182.1:0-5634 GCA_038242795.1 Burkholderiales bacterium | reverse complement strand
GGGCGCACGGCCTGCTGATCGGAATTCGGCCGCTTTGATAATCTGGCCCCGCGACAGGCGATGGCACGAGTCTGGATGTGAACAACAGCGTGAATGCCATTGCCGCGTTGAAAATTTAGCCAGGCTACGGAAAGGAAAAGCGGCCTCCGCCAGTTGATGAAGACCGCTTTTTGAATGCCGGTTTAAGGACTGAAAAGCCCGTTTTCGCCTTTGAAACAGTCACAATGCGCTATCAAAAAAATAGTACGCAGAGGACGGTCGCACCGGCTTATCCGCATGCATTGGGTGCCCGGACCTCTGCGCCGCCACACACTGCTGTCTGGTGGCATCGACAAGCCAAAGCCTGCCATCGGCTGGCTTTGGTCCGGTCAACACCATGGCGCTCAAAAAGGAATTACTTGTCGGGCAACTCGATCTTGACTTCGAGCACGTCGAGGTTTTCCTGACGCTCCAGGTTGAGCTTGATGTCGTCCGGATTGATCTTGATGTACTTGGCAATCACGGCAATCAGATCGCGTTGCAGCGCCGGCAGATAGTCGGGCTCGTGGCCGTTGCGCCCGGACCGTTCATGCGCCAGGATGATCTGCAGCCGTTCCTTGGCAACATTAGCCGTTTTCTTCTTTTCGCCCAGAAGGAAGGAGAAAAATGAGGCCATGGCTTTTTACTTTCCCCCAAACAGGCGTTTGAAGAATCCGGGTTTTTGGGCATCGATAAAACGCATGGGCTTGTCTTGGCCCAGAAAGCGGTCGATCACGTCCTTGTAGGCTTCCGACACGTCGCTGCCCTGCATGTGGACCGCCGGAACGCCCTGGTTGGACGCCTGCAGCACGGTTTCGGACTCGGGAATCACACCGATCAGCTTGATGCGCAAAATGTCCTGGATGTCTTCGAGCGACAGCATCTGCCCCTGGTCGACACGGCTGGGGTTGTAGCGGGTGATCAAAAGGTGTTCCTTGATCGGCTCGCCGCCGTCGATGGCGCGCTGCGTCTTGCTCGACAGCATGCCCAGAATGCGGTCCGAGTCGCGCACCGACGAGACCTCGGGGTTGGTCACGACCAGCGCCTCGTCGGCGAAATGCATCGCCATCAGCGCGCCGGTTTCGATGCCGGCGGGCGAGTCGCAGATGATGTACTCAAAGTCCATGGCCGCCAGGTCATCAAGAATTTTTTTCACGCCTTCAATCGTCAGCGCGTCCTTGTCACGGGTTTGCGAGGCGGCCAGCACGAAGAGTTCAGGGCATTGCTTGTCCTTGATCAGCGCCTGGTTGAGCGTGGCCTCGCCCTGGATGACATTGACCAGGTCGTACACCACGCGGCGCTCGCAGCCCATGATCAGGTCCAGGTTGCGCAGGCCCACGTCAAAGTCGATCACGGCGGTTTTGTGGCCGCGCAGGGCCAGGCCGGTTGAAAAGCTGGCGCTGGTGGTGGTCTTGCCGACGCCGCCCTTGCCAGAGGTGACCACAATGATTTTTGCCATTCGAAAAAGTCCTTTTGAAAACGGTAGGTGGTTTGTTCAGTCAGTCAGGTTGGCAAATCACTGCTGCCAGATCATGCACCAAAGTGCGTGTGAAATGTAAGCAAATGCGCCCAAAAACAAGGTTTAACGCGAAAGTGTGGGCCATGGTCACAGCATGGGTGTCATGACCAGCTTTTCGCCGTCCGGGCCATCCACCAGCCGAACCTGCGTGGGGCGTCCGGTGACCTCTGGGGGCAGCGGGTTTTCGCTGGTGCGGTAGATGCCGGCAATCGACAGCAGTTCGGCCTCCAGGTTCAAGGCAAAGATGCGCGCTTCGCCATTGCCGCGCGCCCCGGCGATCGCCCGGCCGCGCAGCGGCGCATACACATGAATGTGGCCGTCGGCAATCACTTCCGCACCGGCGTTGACCATCGCCAGCACGACCAGGTCGCGTCCGCGCGCATACACCTGCTGGCCGGAACGCAGCGGCTTGTCGATGACCAGCGCACCCAGCGGCGGTGCATGCACCTGCTGTTGCGGTTCTTGCGGCTGTTCGTGTGACGCCGGTGCGGGCCGGGGCGTCAACAGGTGCGCATCGTTGCCGGGCACCAGCCCGGCTTTGCGGGCGGCTTCCATTTGCGCCGGATGGCCGCCCTTGACGGCAATGGGCACCAACCGGTAGCTGCCCAGCAAGTCCAGCAGCGCGGGAAAGTCGATGTCGGCCACGTCGCGGCCCTGCAGCGGCGACAGGTCGATGACCAGTGCGTCCTGGTCGAAAAAATCGGGAATGTCGCCGAAACGCAGCGTCATCTCGCGTGCCAGCGCCTTCAGGTCGGTGGACTTGAGCAGCAGCGCAACCAGCGGGAAATTGGCGCTCTTGATTTCAAAGGTGGTGGGCGTGGCGACAGTCATGGGCAGGCAGGGCTTGGTGAACGAAGAAAGGCAGACCCCGACGGGGTGGTGGTGCCCCTGCTGTCTGGAGACCCGAGGGTAGCGCAGGAAGCGCGGCCTTCCCGGCGGCGCGAAGCGGCATTTGTTAGCGTGTGAAACGCCTGGGGAAAAAGGCCCGGCGTGTGAACCGCCTCAAGCATTGAATGCATGCAGATTGCGCCCATCTGGAAACGTTGAAAACAAAAACCGCCATTATCCCGGAACTTGATGAACTTTCTAACACTGGCCGGGCTGAGCGCCCTGCTTCACGGTTACGTCGCCCTTCGCCTGATGTCGGACCTGGCGACAGTCGCGTCGCTCCGGCTTGGGCTGGGCGTTGTGCTGCTGATGTCGGCGCTGCTGATTCCCCTCGGGCTGATGGCCCGCCGCATCACCCAGGCGCCACTGACCAACCGGCTGAGCTGGGCGGGGCTGCTGTGCATGGGGCTGTTTTCGACGCTGTTGGTGCTGACGCTGCTGCGCGATGCGGCGCTGGGCCTGCTGTGGGCCGTGGATTTTTTGCTGCCTGGCGGGCTGGAACTGTCGCCCTGGCGAACGGTTTCGGCGCAGGCTGTTCCTGTGCTGGGCACCGTGTCGGCGTTATTGGGATTGCTGAATGCCCGCCGCACGGCGCCGGTGGTGCGGGTCGATGTGCCGATTTCCGGCCTGCCGCCAGCGTGGCACGGGTTTACCGTGGCGCAGATCAGCGACATCCATGTCGGGCCGACCATCCGCCAGCACTATGTGCGCCGCATCGTCGAGCGGGTCAACACGCTGCAGGCCGATGTGGTGGCGGTCACCGGCGACCTGGTCGATGGCCGGGTGGCTGAACTGGCCGCGCACGTGGCGCCGCTGGCAGGCCTGCGTTCGCGCCACGGCACGTTTTTCGTGACCGGTAACCATGAATACTATTCGGGCGCCCCGGCCTGGATTGACGAGCTGCGGCGCTTGGGGCTGACCGTGCTGCTCAACGAGCATGTGGTGATTCCGGCCGTGGATGCTGCATGTGCTGCCGGCATGGCGGCCAAGCCGCTGGTATTGGCCGGCGTGACCGATTTCAACGCCGGGCATTTCGACCCGGCGCACCGCAGCGACCCGGTGGGGGCGCTGGCGGGCGCGCCGCCTGATGCGGTGCGGGTGCTGCTGGCGCACCAGCCGCGCAGCGCCGCCGCTGCGGCTGAAGCCGGATTCGACCTTCAGCTGTCAGGCCACACCCATGGTGGGCAGTTTTACCCGTGGAATCTGTTCGTGCCCTTGCAGCAGCCGTTCACGGCGGGCCTGCACCGGTGGGAAACGCTGTGGGTGTACACCAGCCGGGGAACCGGTTACTGGGGGCCGCCGAACCGGTTTGGCTCGCCTTCGGAGATTACCTTTTTGCGGCTGGTGGCGGCTTGAAATGCGCTTGGGTTCTTTGGGTTGGGTTTGGGTTTTCGTGGCTATAACCGGCTGGCCGGGCAACCCCCGGCCAGCCGAGCCATGAAAAAATTGCCAAATCATGCACCAGCGCACAAGGGGCAAGCACATTAAGCTATCAAAATCATAGTAAATCGACACCCGAAGCACGTGCTTCCCTGCGCGCCGGCAGGCGACGGCGGGTCACGCTGGCCGTCTGCGCGACCATGCGCAGGCTGCGCTCGTTCGCCATCGCCGCCATCGGACCGATCAACGACGCCTCGGGCAGGTTGTGCCAGTATTTGCGCGGCATTTCCTTTTGCATCGCCTTCATCTTCAGGCGCGCCGGGTTGAAGGTGTGCCGGTAATAGGTGAGCCACAGCTGTTCGCCGGCATCGGCAGGCGGCGCATCGCTTTTTTTCGCGCCCGGGCCGAAACGCAGCTGGCCATTCATGGCGACAGGCTTTGGCTGAAGGGGCTGCTTTGCTGCAAGGCGAGGCAATGCAGCGCGGCGGCTGACACAATCCCACTCGACGCTGCCGTCGGGCGTGAGGATCGCCCAGCGCATCTGCGTGAAGCGGCGCGCAAAGAACGGCGCCACGGCTTCGACGATGTGGTGCTCGGGCTCGAACCAGGCCACATGCAGCGGGCCGTCCTCCGGATGCGCCCTGAAACGCTCGTCCTGCACCGAGCGAAAACGCACGAAGGCCTTCATCTTGTGCAGGTCGCGCCGCACGGCCTGCGCCATGTGGGCAGCCTGGAGCCGGTCCGGGTCGAGCGGGTCGTGGCGAAGACCAGGCTCATGCGCCAGGCGCCAGAAAATGCGGTAGAGCAAACCGAAGCGGTTCGGGTCGCGGTGCAGGATGGCGCTTTCGCACAGCGCCAGGAATTCGGCCGGCACCTTCACGGCCGGTGCCTCACTGAAGGCCTCGGCATTGGCCGCCGCCACCGTCGAATCCGGCGTGGAAAACAGGTCCTGGACCAGCGCATTGGTGGTGTGCCACGACACCTGTTCGGGCGGCACCTGCCGGGCCAGCAGGCTGCGCGCCGCCCGGCGAAAGCCCTGCAGGTCGGTGGCCCCATCCAGCATCACCGGTACCCGCGTTGAGGGGAACAATTCGTTGGTCAGCAGGTCCCTGCTCAGGTTCATGCCAGTGTCCTTTCCGGAGGTTTCAAGGCGGGCACTTTGGCTGCTGCCAAGGGTTCTGCCACCTGCGGTTCGTCAAACAGGTCAGCCTGTGCGGGAGCGGGCCGCAGGCGAGTCGCCAGGTTGGCCGCATCCAGCGTGGCGCCGGGATGGTGGTCGGGCAGCAGCACAAAAGGCCAGACTTTGGCCAGCGGCACATGCAACCGCAGCAGGTCGCTGGCGCGCACATCGCGCACCCGCCGGGCCTGCAGGATACGCACCACGGCCTTGACGCCCAGACCCGGCACGCGCAGCAGCATTTCGCGCGGCGCCCGGTTCAAATCGACCGGAAACTGCGCCCGGTGCGCCAGCGCCCAGGCGAGCTTGGGGTCGATGTCGAGCGCCAGCATGCCGCTGGCTGGCGCCGAGTCGGACGCACTGACCGTAGGGTTTGCGGGAACGATCTCGTCATGCGTGAAACCGTAGAACCTGATCAGCCAGTCGGCCTGGTACAGCCGGTGTTCGCGCATCAGCGGCGGCGCTTTCAGGGGCAGGCGCGCCGACGCATCCGGAATCGGGCTGAAGGCCGAGTAATACACCCGCCGCATCCTGAAGTCGCCATACAGCGAGGCGCTGGCACCCAAAATCGTGCGGTCGTCGGTGGCATCGGCGCCGACGATCATCTGCGTGCTCTGGCCGGCCGGCGCAAAAAGCGGTGAAACGCTGCGCC
>JBBSRS010000181.1:0-5663 GCA_038242795.1 Burkholderiales bacterium | reverse complement strand
GGCGCCCTGCAGACCCCAACCGTGCAGCAGCCTGACCACGTTGGGTCCCAACTGGACACCAGCGCCAACCTCGCTGAAGGCGGGTGCGCGCTCGTACAGCCGCACACCCCAACCGGCGCGAGAGGTTGCCAGCGCTGCCGCCAGACCGCCAATGCCTCCACCGGAAATCAGGGCCTGACGCGTTACGCGCGACACGCCGCAGATGTCATGGTTTCAGCACAAGCCCCGTGCCTTCGCGAGCGGTCAGCGCTGTTCCTCATGCGGCAAGGAGTTGCCGCAGCACATAAGGCAGGATGCCGCCGTTGCGGTAGTAGTCCACCTCGATCGGCGTGTCGACACGCAGGATCACCGTGACGTCCTGGTGCGTGCCATCGGCGCGGGTGATGCGCAGTTTGGCTTCGCTTTGCGGCTTGAGCTCGGGGTGTGGAATCACCTCGACGGTTTCAGACCCGACAAGCTTGAGCGACTCCCACGATTCACCCGGCAAAAACTGCAACGGCAGCACGCCCATGCCGACCAGGTTGCTGCGGTGGATGCGTTCAAAACTGCGCGCCACCACCGCCTTGATGCCCAGCAGCTGGGTGCCCTTGGCAGCCCAGTCGCGCGACGAGCCGGTGCCGTATTCCTCGCCCGCAAAAATCACCGTCGGCGTGCCTTCGGCCATGTACTTCATGGCGGCGTCGTAGATCGGCATTTTCTCGATTACGCTGTCCGGCGTGCGGTGGCCAGGATGGAACAGCGTGACGCCGCCCTCCTCGCGCGAGCCGTCCTTGTCGGCCGGAATCATCAGGTTCTTGATGCGCACGTTGGCAAAGGTGCCGCGCATCATCACGTCGTGGTTCCCACGGCGCGAACCGTAGCTGTTGAAGTCGGCCTTTTGCACGCCGTGGGCCTGCAGCCACTGCCCGGCGGGCGAGCTGCCCTTGATCGAGCCGGCCGGCGAAATATGGTCGGTCGTGATCGAGTCGCCGAACAGCGCCATGATGCGCGCGCCGGCCACGGAATATTCATTGTTTTCGCCTTCAGCGCCCGGCCCGCCTGTAGCAGGCGCTTTCATTTCCATAGCGAATCCGTCAAAAAACGGTGGCTCGGCGATGTAGGTGCTCTGCGGCCAGGTGTAAGCGTTGCCGGTGACCCCATGGATGTTTTCCCAAAGCTGCCCCGGCTCGGTCTTGACCTTGGCGTAGTTGGCGCGGAAGGCTTCACCGTTCATGGCGAACTTCATCAGCGCCTGGATTTCATCGCTGGTGGGCCACACATCGCGCAGGAAGACTTCCTTGGCGTCCGTGCCCTTGCCCAGCGACTCGGTGGTCAGGTCGCGCAGCACCGAGCCGGCCAGTGCGTAAGCCACCACCAGCGGCGGGCTGGCCAGGAAGTTGGCCTTGATGTTCGGGTGGATGCGCGCCTCGAAATTGCGGTTGCCCGACAGGACGGCGGCGCACACCAGGTCGCTGTCGTTGATGGCCTCGTTCAACTCGGCCGTCAGGTCGCCCGAGTTGCCGATGCAGGTGGTGCAGCCGTAGCCGACCAGGTCAAAGCCCAACTGCTCCAGGTAGGGCATCAGGCCGGTTTCGGTCAGGTACTCGGTGACGATGCGCGAGCCGGGCGCCAGCGACGTCTTGATGTGCGGCTGCACGCGCAGGCCCGCTTCGACGGCTTTTTTGGCCAGCAGGCCGGCGGCCAGCAGCACGCTGGGGTTGGACGTGTTGGTGCAGCTGGTGATGGCGGCAATCAGCACGTCGCCGTTGCCCACGGTCAGGCCTTTTGCGTCTGCCTGCGCCGCTGGCGTTCCATCGCTGGCCGCCTGGTCCCGGTCCCCATGCGCAATCGCCAGCGTCGGACGGTTGGCTTCCATTTCCACCACCGAGCGCTGGGCACCCATGGGCGTGGGTGGCGCTCCCGGCAGCGTCTTGGTTCGCTCCGCATCGGGGGGACATACCAGATGGCGGGTTTCCAGCGTGCTGGCGGGCTGGTTGAAACCATTTTCAGCGTTGGACTTGCTGTAAAGCGAGCGGAACTGGCTGGAGACGTTGCCCAGTTCAATCCGGTCTTGCGGACGTTTCGGGCCGGCCAGGCTGGGCGTGACCTCATCGAGGTTCAGCCTGACAACCTGGGAATAGTCGATCTCGCCGGCGACAGTCACGCCAAACAGGCCTTGCGCCTTGAAATAGGCCTCCAGGGCTTCGATTTCTTCGTCAGTGCGGCCGGTGCCGCGGAAGTAGTCGATGGTCTTTTCATCGACCGGGAAAAAGCCCATGGTGGCGCCGTATTCAGGCGCCATGTTGCCGATGGTGGCGCGGTCCGGCAACGCCAGACTGCGCGTGCCTTCGCCGAAAAATTCGACAAACTTGCCGACGACCTTTTCACGGCGCAGGGTTTCCGTCACGCGCAGCACCAGGTCGGTGGCGGTCACGCCCTCGCGCAGCGTGCCGGTCAGCTCCATGCCAACCACGTCAGGCGTCAGCAAATAGACTGGCTGGCCAAGCATGGCGGCTTCGGCCTCGATGCCGCCCACGCCCCAGCCCACCACGCCAATGCCGTTGATCATGGTGGTGTGGCTGTCGGTGCCGACCAGCGTGTCGGGGTAGTACACGGCATCGGCGTCGTCACCGGTTTTATGCACGCCGCGTGCCAGGAATTCAAGGTTGACCTGGTGCACGATGCCAAAGCCCGGCGGCACGACGCCAAAGGTGTCAAACGCCTGCATGCCCCATTTCATGAACTCGTAGCGCTCGCGGTTGCGCTGGAATTCAAGCTTCATGTTCAGGTCGATGGCATCCTTGGTGCCAAAGTAATCGACCATGATCGAATGGTCCACCACCAGATCGACCGGCACCAGGGGCTCGATGGCCTTCGGGTCCTTGCCCAGCTTGACGGCAACGCTGCGCATGGCTGCCAGGTCGGCCAGCAACGGCACCCCGGTGAAATCCTGCAGCACCACGCGCGAGACGACAAACGGGATTTCTTCGCTTCTGTCGGCCTTTGGCTGCCAGTTGGCGAGTTGCTCGACATGTTCGGCGGTGACCTTCTTGCCGTCGCAGTTGCGCAGCACGGATTCCAGCACGATGCGCACCGACACCGGCAGGCGCTTGACGCTCGGGTATTGCTCAGCCAGCGCCTGCAAGGAATAAAACTTACCGGACTTGCCAGAAGCCATCTGGAAGGTCTGCAAGGTGGAAGCAAAGGCATGCACAGCCTTTGTCGAAGGGTTGGCGTGGGTGGGCGTATTGGCCATGGCAGACTCCTTTTAGATAAATCGTCAAGTCACATTCTGGCAGGCGATTGGCCAATCGGGAACAGAAAAGCCAAACGACCTGATGCAGCGCAAGCACTTTGAACTTGGCAGCCGCGTAAAAATTCCCGGATGGCCTTGTAAATACCCGAACGACACCGGCCTGCCGCCTGCAAGTAATCCCTTCAGGCTTCAACCCGATGGTAGCCGTCTGCACATGAAAAACCATCACGGTGATGCCATGGGGACAGCTTTTGGCATCCCAATGCGCGTGTGGGTCCTGCTGGAAGCACCGTCCCATGAAAAGACAGTGTCTTGTCGTATTCAGGCAGTCAGCGGTCTGGCGCCGCCAGTGTTTACCCTGGCTAATGATTTTTTTGATAGCAGCAAACACACGACAGACTTGCGCAAAGGTCTGTTTTGGCTTGCAATGAGAGTCAAACGCCGCACAGGGGGAGCGCCCGTCTGAAATCGCTGAGGCTTTGCAGATTGCTTGTCGGCAAGTACCGACAGGCACGCAAGCCGGTGGCTGATTCGTGTTTGACAGGCGCCGGTCTAAAGTCAGTCAACGATTCAGCCACTTCACGGAGACACCATGAGCACCACCGAAAACACCACCGCCACTGAGCATCAAAAACTCTGGGATCTGATCAAGGACATCAAGTTCGGCATGTTCACCCATCGCCATGCGAGCGGCATGATGCACAGCCAGCCGCTGACGACGCAGAACAAGAACATGGACGAAGGCAACCGGCTGTACTTCTTCATTTCCCGCACCAGCGAAATCGCCAAGCACGTGGTGCAGGATGACAATGTCAACGTGGCCTATGCCGATCCCGGCCAGGACAGCTATGTCTCAGTGTCGGGCAAGGGCTTGATCCTGGAAGACATGGGCAAGAAGGAAGCGTTGTGGACGCCCATGGCCAAAGCCTGGTTCCCAGGCGGTCCCACCGACCCCAACGTCGCGCTGCTCGAAGTCCTCATCAGCCATGCCGAGTACTGGGATGTCAAGGAAAGCAAGATGGTCCAGGTGGCCAAGATGCTGACCGCCGCCGTCACAGGCAATCCACCTGAAAAGATGGGCGAGCACAAGGAATTGCGGATGTAATTGAGGTTTTCGATGACGCACGGATGTCAACGTCCGTAAAAAAGCCCCGCTGCAAAAACAGCGGGGCTTTTTTAATGAAGCAAGCCGGATACCGGCTGGTCAGTAGCCAGCCTTAAACAGGCAGCGCGTCCTTGACCGTGTCGGCCATGTCGGTGTAATCCTTGACCTGGTCGAAGTTCAGGTACTGGTACACCTTGTCGCTGTCTGCCGTCAGCACCTGCATGTCGGCCATGTATTCGGCCTTGGTCGGAATGCGGCCCAACTTGGAACAGATTGCCGCCAGTTCGGCGGAGCCCAGGTAGACGTTGGAGTTCTTGCCCAGGCGATTGGGAAAGTTGCGCGTCGAGGTCGAGAACACGGTGGCGCCCTCTTTCACCTGTGCCTGGTTGCCCATGCACAACGAGCAGCCGGGCATTTCCATCCGGGCGCCGGCCGAACCGAGTACGCCGTAATGACCCTCTTCGCTCAACTGCTTGGCATCCATCTTGGTCGGCGGCGCCATCCACAGCTTGACCGGAATGTCGCGCTTGCCTTCGAGCAGCTTGGACGCGGCGCGGAAATGGCCAATGTTGGTCATGCAGCTGCCGATGAACACTTCATCAATGACACTGCCGGCGACATCGCTCAGGGTTTTCACATCGTCCGGGTCGTTCGGGCAGGCCACGATGGGTTCGTGGATGTCGGCCAGGTCGATCTCGATGACAGCGGCGTATTCGGCATCGGCATCGCCCTTGAGCAATTGCGGGTCGGCCAGCCATTTTTCCATCGCGGCAATGCGGCGCTTGATGGTGCGCACGTCCGAGTAACCGGTGGCAATCATCCATTTCAGCATGGTGATGTTGCTGGTGATGTACTCGATGATCGGCGCCTTGTTCAGGTGCACCGTGCAGCCGCCGGCCGAGCGCTCGGCGGATGCGTCGCTGAGTTCGAAGGCCTGCTCGACCTTCAGGTCTGGCAGGCCCTCAATTTCCAGGATGCGACCCGAGAAAATGTTGACCTTGCCCTGCTTGGCCACGGTCAGCAAACCGGCCTTGATGGCGTACAGCGGAATGGCGTTGACCAAGTCGCGCAAGGTGATGCCAGGCTGCAGTTCGCCCTTGAAGCGCACCAGCACCGACTCGGGCATGTCCAGCGGCATGACGCCGGTGGCCGCGCCAAAGGCCACCAGGCCGGAACCGGCCGGAAAGCTGATGCCGATGGGAAAACGCGTGTGGCTGTCGCCGCCGGTGCCGACGGTGTCGGGGAGCAGCATGCGGTTGAGCCAGCTGTGGATGATGCCGTCGCCCGGACGCAGCGGAATGCCGCCCCGGTCGCTCATGAAGT
>JBBSRS010000180.1:0-5666 GCA_038242795.1 Burkholderiales bacterium | reverse complement strand
AGCTGCTCAACGTGGCGTTCGGCGGAACGCTGTACCAGGACATCACGACGCAGGTGCCCGACGCCTTCGTGCACCGCGACGCCGACACCTACGACCTGAACTTTCACAGCGTGGACATCGTGCCCGGCACGCAGCTGTCGCGCCTGTACCCCGGCGTCGAGCGCGCGCGCGTCAACAGCATCCACCACCAGGCCATCAAGGACCTGTCGCCCGAGTTCGAGGCCGAGGCCTTCAGCGTGACCGACGGCATCGTCGAGGCGATACGCCGCAGGGACCCGGCCAAAAGCTACATTGCCGCGCTGCAGTGGCATCCCGAATTCCACAAGTCCGGTTCGGACACGATCGACGACGGCGCGGTGCTGAAGGACTTCCTGGGCGCCGTGGCCGCCGCCAAAACCGCCCGCGCCGCCGGCTCATGAAGCGGCTGGCCGTCCACAACCCCGCCACCGGCGCGTTGATCACCGCGCTGCCGGCAGACGACGCGTCCTCGGTGGCCGCCAAGGCGGTCCGTGCACGCGCTGCCCAGCCGGCATGGGCGCGGCGGACACTGGCGGACAGACAAGGGTGCATTGCGCGTTTTCGTGCCGGCATCGTGGCCGAACTGGAGCCATTGGCGGTCATCATGACGCGCGAGACCGGCAAGCCCATCAGCATGTCGCGCCATGAATTGAACGGGTTGCTGGGCCGCATCGACTTTTTTCTGGCTGAAACCGGGTCGGCCACGGCCACCCAGACCGTGTTCAGCGACGCCGGCATGCTGGAACAGATCGAACACCTGCCGCTGGGCGTGGTGGCCAACATCTCGGCCTGGAACTACCCCTGGTTTGTCGGCGGCAACGTCTTCCTCCCGGCGCTGCTGACCGGCAATGCGGTGCTCTACAAGCCGTCCGAACACGCCGCCCTGACCGGACTGGCCATCGCCCGCCTGCTGCAGGCGGCGGGCGTGCCGGGCGATGTGTTCGCCATGCTGACCGGCGGTGGCGAGGTTGGCGCCGCCCTCTTGGACCAGCCCGTCGACGGCCTGTTCTTCACCGGCTCGCATGCCACCGGCGTGAAGATCGCCCAGTCGCTGGGGCCGCGTCTGGTCAGGCTGCAGCTTGAACTCGGCGGCAAGGACCCGGTCTATGTCTGCGACGACGCGAATGTTCAACAAGCCGCCGCCGCGCTGGCCGATGGCGCGATGTACAACACCGGCCAGAGCTGCTGCGCGGTCGAGCGCATTTACGTGCATGCCAGCATCCGCGACGCGTTTATTGAAGCCTTCCTGGCCACGGTCAGGGGCTTCAAGGTCGGCGACCCGATGCGTGACGACACCTACATCGGCCCCCTCACCCGCGCGGCGCAACTTGACGTCCTCGATGCGCAGGCAGCCGACGCACTGGTGCGGGGCGCGACCTTGCTGACCGGCGGCCATCGCCTGCCCGGCCCTGGCCACTGGTTTGCGCCGACGGTGTTTTCAGGCGTCAGCCACGCCATGGAGCTGATGCGCGAGGAAAGCTTTGGCCCGCTCATCGGCATCCAGACAGTGTCTGGCGACGACGAAGCGGTGGCCTTGATGAACGACAGCCGCTACGGCCTGACCGCCGGCGTCTTCACGCCCGACGGGGCACGTGCCCGCCGGTTGCTGGCGCAAGTGAATGCCGGCAGCGTGTACTGGAACTGCTGCGACCGGGTCAGCCCGCGCCTGCCGTGGAGCGGCTGCGGCGATTCGGGGCTGGGCCTGACGCTGTCCACCTACGGCATCCAGGCGTTTACAAGACCGAAGGCCTGGCATTTGCGGCGGGCTTGACGGCGCATGCCAGCAGTCGGCGTCAAGCCGCCAGCGACAAAAAAAGTATCAAAAACACCCTTTGCGCAGGCAGGACGTGCACCACCAGCTATCAATAGCCTAGCAAGCAAAAAAATCCTGCCGCCGGCCTCAGCTCAAATGCCTGCCCACGATCCCGGCCAGCTCGAACATCGTCACCTGCGGCTTGCCGAAGACCGGCAGCAGCTTGGCGTCGGCGTTGATGGCGCGCTTGTTGGCCGAATCCTGCAGGTTTTCGGCCTTGATGTAGTCCCACAGCTTCTTGATGACCTGCGGGCGCGCCACCTGCTCGGTGCCGATCACGGCGGCCAGCGCGTCGCTGGGCTTGAGGCCCGCGCCCGGCGTGGTCTTGCGGGCGACCTTGGGCTTGTCGGTCTTGACGGCTTTAACGGCCGCTTTTTTAGCCGCGACCTTCTTGACGGCGGCTTTTTTCGCGGCCGGCGCCGCGCCACCTGTGGCTGACTTGGCCGCCACCGTCTTGCCGAACGGCGTCTTCACCGTGCCACTGCTGGCGCGGGCCGCTGCGCCCGGCTTGGGCGGAAACTTGGACGGCGCGAATTCAAAATTCACCTTGCCGGCTTCCTTGTCCCAGGCCAGGTGCGCCTTGAAGGCGCGGCGCGTGCGCATCGAGACGAACTTGTCGAGCAGGTCGGTCTTGCCGCTGGTCAGCAGTTTGGCCATCTGCTCGCGCTCGATGGGCTGCTGCAGGATCACCTGGCCGGTCTTGAAGTCGCAATTTGGCACCGGCTGGTCCAGGGTGGGCACCGACTTTTCGCAGACATAGTTCTTGCCCAGTTCGTACACCGCGGCCGCGCACTTGGGACACGCGCCCAAGGCGGTTTGGTTGCCAAAATCGATGATCTCGCCGCTTTCTTCTTTCTTGTCGTCCCCAAAATCGAATTCAAGCTTGTAGTTTTTGGTTTCCTCGTCGAACTTGATGACCATCTCGGCGGTGAACGGCCAACCGGCCTTGGAGCGGAAACCCTCCAGCGGGCCGATTTTCTTGTCACGCAAAAACTGCTCGACTTCCGCCAGCTCGAAGGTCCGGCCGGCTGGCGTCTTGCCGAAGCTGAAGCCGCAGCCTTCGCCCTGGCCATCGGCACCGGTGCAGGCATAGCGGCGGTAGTTTTCCCGGATCAGGCCGCCGCAGTTCGGGCAGCGCGCCTGCAAGGTGGCGTAGTCGCCGGGAATGGAGTCGCGGCTGTAGCCCTTTGCCGTGGCCACCAGGCGCTCGGTCCTGGTCGCGATCTCGGCCATGAAGGTCTCGCGGCTCAGCTTGCCCTGCTCCATCTGCGCCAGCTTGTACTCCCACTCGCCGGTCAGCGCGGCCTTGGACAACTCCTGCACATCCAGGCCGCGCAGCAGCGTCATCAGCTGGAACGCCTTGGCGGTGGGAATCAGCTCGCGGCCTTCGCGCAGCATGTACTTTTCGGCGATCAGGCCTTCAATCGTCGCGGCGCGGGTGGCCGGCGTGCCCAGGCCTTTTTCCTGCATGGCCGCGCGCAGTTCCTCGTCGTCGATGGTCTTGCCGGCGCCTTCCATGGCGCCGAGCAGCGTCGCTTCGCTGTAGCGGGCGGGCGGACGGGTTTTCAGGCCCTTGGCATCGGCCGATTCGACGCCGACGCGTTCGCCGGGCTTGACCGGCACCAGGCTCTGGCCCTTGTCGCCTTCCTTGGCGTCCGCCACCTCACCGGCGGCTTCCTTGCCGTAGATCGCCAGCCAGCCGGGCTTGACCAGCACCTTGCCTTCGGTCTTGAAGCTGTGGCCGACCGACAGCGAAATCCGCGTCGTGACGAGGAATTCGGCGCTCGGGAAAAACACCGCCATGAAGCGGCGCACCACCAGGTCGTAGAGCTTTTGCTCGGCGTCGGACAGGCCGCTGGGGGCCTGCAGCGTCGGGATGATGGCAAAGTGGTCGCTGACCTTGGCATTGTCAAAAATGCGCTGGGTTGGCTTGATGTAATTGCCCTGGAGGGCCGTGGCGGCATGCGGCGCCAGGTGGCGCATGTCGCTTTTCGCCAGCATTTCAAAGGTCTGTTTGACCACCGACACATAGTCTTCGGGCAGCGCGCGCGAGTCGGTCCGCGGATAGGTCAGTGCCTTGTGGCGCTCGTACAGGCTTTGGGCAATCGACAGCGTGGTCTTGGCCGAAAAGCCGAACTTGCCGTTGGCTTCGCGCTGCAGCGAGGTCAAATCAAACAGCAAGCCCGGCGCCTGGGTGGTCGGCCGGGATTCCTCGGTCACGGTGGCGGTCTGGCCGCGCACGGCGTCGGCGATGGCCTTGGCGTCGCGCTCGGTCCAGAGCCGGTCGGCTTTCAGTTCGGCATCCGGCTCGGCGCCTTCGCCGGTCGCGGCGTTGGCCGTGGCGCGCTTCCATTTCGGGTCGAACCACTTGCCAGGGTATTCGCCGGCTTCAGCGCCAAAAACGGCATGGATTTCCCAGTAATCGCGGCTGACGAACTTGCGGATTTTTTCCTCGCGCTCGACCACCACCGACAGCGTCGGCGTCTGCACCCGGCCGACCGTGGTCAGAAAGAAGCCACCGTCGCGTGAATTGAACGCCGTCATGGCGCGCGTGCCGTTGATGCCGACCAGCCAGTCGGCTTCGGAGCGGCAGCGCGCCGCGTCGGCCAGCGGCAGCATCTGCGCGTCGCTGCGCAGCGCGGCAAAACCGTCACGGATGGCGGCCGGCGTCATCGACTGCAGCCACAGCCGCTTGACCGGGTGTTTGCTTTTGGCGTACTGCTGGATCAGCCGGAAGATCAGTTCGCCCTCGCGGCCCGCGTCGCAGGCATTGACCAGCGCGCCCACGTCCTTGCGCTTGGTCAGCTTGACGATGGCGTTCAACCGCGTCTTGGTCTTGTCCATCGGTTTGAGGTCAAAGTACGGCGGGATCACCGGCAGGTTGGCAAAGCTCCATTTGCCGCGCTTCACGTCGAACTCTTCGGGCGCCTGGATTTCGACCAGATGGCCAACGGCTGACGTGATGACCCAGTCGTCGCTTTCGAAGTACTCGTCGTGCTTGTCGAACTTGCCCGCCGTGGGCGTGAGGGCGCGAACGATGTCTTGCGCCACCGAAGGTTTTTCGGCAATTACCAGTGTTTTCATAAATACTTCTGTTGACTTTTTCCATGGGCAGGGAGTCGTTCCCGGCCTGGCGCCGATGTGGCGCATTTCATTCATTGCAATCGCTGGAAAAGCCGCTGTCAGCCAGGCCCAAGGGCCGTCATTACAATACCGCTTTCCCGCGCATGTACGCGCGCCGGTGCGCACGCACACACATGAATTAACCATACCAAAAAAACCGCTGTGCCCAAAAATCAGGCCTCTGCTCACCCTGAAAAAGCTGCGGCTGGCAGCCACCGGCGCCTGCAGACCCGGCGCTCGGGCGTCCATGGCAAGGGCGTGTTTGCCGTGCAGGACCTGGCCGAAGGCGAGACGCTGATCGAATACACCGGCGAGGTCATCAGCTGGCCCGAGGCGCTGCGCCGCCATCCGCACGACCCGGCGCAGCCGAACCACACGTTTTACTTCCACATCGACGACGGCCGCGTGATCGATGCCAAGGTCGGCGGCAACTCGTCGCGCTGGATCAACCACAGCTGCCAGCCGAACTGCGAGGCCGACGCAACCGGCGGGCGCGTGTTCATCAAGGCGCTGCGCAACATTCCGGCCGGCGAGGAACTGTTCTACGACTACGGGCTGGTCATCGATGCCCGCTACACCCCCAAGCTGCTGGCCGATTACCCCTGCTGGTGCGGCGCCGCCCCCTGCCGGGGCACACTGCTGGCACCCAAGGCGCGAAAAAAAGCGCGCAAAAACGCCGAAGGCTGAGCCTGCGCGGCTGGCCGGAACCGTT
>JBBSRS010000179.1:0-5830 GCA_038242795.1 Burkholderiales bacterium | reverse complement strand
GGCAAGGAAGCAAAGCAGATGTTAGGCAAAGTACCTGGCAACATCGAAGCGATCCGTCCCATGAAAGACGGCGTCATTGCCGATTTCACCGTCACCGAACAGATGCTCAAGCAATTTATCCGCATGGTGCACGATTCAAAATTTTTTCGTCCTTCGCCGCGCATCATCATTTGCGTGCCGTGCGGCTCGACTCAGGTCGAGCGGCGGGCAATCCGCGAGTCCGCGCTCGGTGCGGGGGCGAGCGACGTCTACCTGATCGAAGAGCCGATGGCCGCGGCGATCGGCGCCGGGCTGCCGGTGTCCGAAGCGAGCGGCTCGATGGTCGTCGATATCGGCGGCGGCACCACCGAAGTCGGCGTGATCAGCCTCGGCGGCATGGTCTACAAGGGCTCGATTCGCGTCGGCGGCGACAAGTTCGACGAATCGATCATCAACTACATCCGGCGCAACTACGGCATGCTGATCGGCGAGCCGACCGCCGAGCTCATCAAGAAAACCATCGGTTCGGCCTTTCCCGGCTCCGAAGTGCGTGAAATGGAAGTCAAGGGCCGCAACCTGTCCGAAGGCGTGCCGCGCAGCTTCACCATTTCGAGCAACGAAATCCTCGAAGCCCTGACCGACCCGCTGAACCAGATCGTCTCGGCCGTCAAGAACGCGCTGGAGCAGACGCCGCCCGAGCTCGGCGCCGACATTTCCGACCGCGGCATGATGCTGACCGGCGGCGGCGCCTTGCTGCGCGACCTGGACCGCCTGCTGGCCGAGGAAACCGGCCTGCCGGTGCTGGTGGCCGAGGACCCGCTGACGTGCGTGGTGCGCGGTTGCGGCATCGCGCTGGAGCGCATGGACCGCATGGGTTCGATCTTCACCACGGAATAGGCTTTTTTCACCACGCCATCCTCAAGCCCGTCCCATGCAGCGCGCCTGCAATACCCCACCGGACCGGCCTGACCTCGCACCATGGCTTTAGGAACCCTCGACCGATCCCTGCCGCCCTCTTTCAACCAGGGGCCATCGGCGTTTTCCAAGCTGATCTTCTTCGGGGCGCTGTCGCTGTTCCTGATGGTGGCCGACGCGCGCTTTCATGTCACCCAGCCGATCCGCGCCGTCATTGCCACCGCCCTGTACCCGGTGCAGTGGCTGGCCCTGCAGCCGGTGCATGCCGTGCAGGGCGCCAGCGGCTATTTCACCGACCTGGGCGAGGCGCAGTCCGAAAGCGCCCAGGCGCGTGAAAAGCTGGCGCTGCAGTCACTGCGCGCCGGCCAGGTCGAATTGCTGATGCAGGAGAACAACCGCCTGCGCAAGCTGCTCGACCTCAAGGCGCAGCTCGCCACGCCGGTCATTGCGGCCGAGGTGGTGTACGACGCGGCCGATCTCTACACCCGCAAGGTCATCATCGACAAGGGGCAGGTCCATCGGGTCGCCCTGGGTTCGCCGGTGCTTGACGAATCCGGCGTGCTGGGGCAGGTGACGCGGGTGTATCCGCTGGTCAGCGAGGTCACGCTGGTGGTGGACCGCGACCTGGCCATCCCGGTGCTCAATGTGCGCACCGGCGCGCGCAGCGTGGCCTACGGCGACCCGACGGTGGGCGGCAGCGGCATGGAATTGCGCTTCATGGGCAGCAATGCCGATGTCCAGGAAGGCGACCTGCTGACCACCAGCGGCGTCGATGGCGTGTACCCGCCCGGCCTGCCGGTGGCGCGCGTCAGCCGGATCGAGCACCGGGCCGAGTCGGCGTTTTCCAAGATCTACTGCGTGCCGCAGGCGCTGACCACCGGCGCGCGGCATGTCATCGTCGTCCAGCCCGTCACGACCGACCTGGCGCTGCCGCCTTCCAGCATCGCGCCGGCCGTGCCCGCCCGAAGGGGGTACGCCAAATGATCATGCGCTCCGGCCAGCAGCTGCTGCTGCCCGCCAGCCCGGTGTTCATCTGGAGCAGCCTGGTGGCCGCCTTGCTGCTCAACATGCTGCCGCTGGGCCGGGTGCCGTGGATGCCTGATTTCCTGGCGCTGGTGCTGGTGTTCTGGAGCGTGCACCAGCCGCTCAGGGTGGGCATCGGCATCGCCTTCATGTTCGGCCTGGCGATGGATGTGCACCAGACCTCGCTGCTGGGCCAACATGCTTTTTCCTATGCCGCGCTGAGCTTTTTTGCCTCCATGGTCCAGCGCCGGTTGCTGTGGTTCACGGTGCCGCTGCAGGCCCTGCAGGTGCTGCCGCTGTTTGCAGCAGCGCATGCCGTTGAAATGGCCCTGCGGCTGCTGGGCGGCGGCATTTTCCCGGGCTGGATCGTGCTGGTCGCGCCACTGGTCGAGGCGCTGCTGTGGCCGTTGGCGAGCGTGCTGCTGCTGGTGCCGCAGCTGCGCGCGCCGGACCGCGATGAAAATAGGCCATTGTGAGATGGCCCCCACGCTCCCCACTGCGTGTGGATCGCTGCCCCCCGAGGGCGCTGCTGCGCCTGCGGCCCGGCAAAGCCGGTTCCGCGGCCCTTGCTGGCGGGGTTCGGACTCCCACGCTTGCTGGTTTGCCGAGCTTGCTATTTTGTGAATGCGCGGCTGCCTTGTCTTCGGAATCGCGGGCACTTTTTGACGCACGCTGAATCCCACACCCATGACTGAACTCAGAAACGTTGAAGCCGAGCTGTCGCGTTTTCGCGTTCGGGTGGTGGTAGCGGGCTTCGCCGTGTTTCTGTGTTTTTCGCTGGTGGTCGCCCGGCTGGCCTACCTGCAGGTGTACCGCCACGAAGACCTGCGCGCCCAGGCCGAAAGCAACCGCACGGCGGTCGTGCCCATCGTGCCGAACCGCGGCCAGATCCTGGACCGCAATGGCATCGTGCTGGCGTCCAACTATTCGGCCTACACGCTGGAGATCACGCCGTCCAAGGTGGCGAATCTGGACGAGACCATTGCCGCGCTGGAAAAGCTGGTCGAGATCCAGCCCCGGGACAAGCGCCGCTTCAAGCGCCTGCGTGAAGAATCGAAGAGTTTTGAATCCATTCCGCTGCGCACCCGCCTCTCCGACGAGGAGGTGGCGCGCTTTGCCGCCCGGCGTTTCAGCTTTCCGGGCGTGGACATCAAGGCCCGGCTGTTCCGCAACTACCCCTATGGCGAACTGGGCAGCCATGTCGTGGGCTACATCGGCCGCATCAACCAGGCTGAAAAGGACGCGATCGAGGAGCGCGAGGAAGAAGGCAACTACCGCGGCACCGACTACATCGGCAAGCTCGGCGTCGAGCAGAGCTTCGAGCAGCAGCTGCACGGCCAGACCGGCGTCGAGCAGATGGAAACCTCGGCCGGCGGACGCGCGCTGCGCAAGCTGGCGACCAGCCCGGCCACGCCGGGCAACACCGTCATGCTGTCGCTGGACATCGGCTTGCAAAAGCTGGTCGAGGACATGTTCGGCACGCGGCGCGGCGCCCTGGTGGCGCTCGATCCGCGAAACGGCGAGGTGCTGGCGTTTGTCAGCAAGCCGACCTTCGACCCCAACCTGTTTGTCGATGGCATCGACCAGGAAAGCTGGCAGGCGCTCAACGAGTCGATCGACAAGCCGCTGCTCAACCGCGCGCTGCGCGGCACCTATCCGCCGGGTTCGACCTACAAGCCGTTCATGGCCATGGCCGCGCTGCAAACCGGCAAGCGCGCGCCCAACACCATCATCAACGACCCGGGGTTCTTCATGTTCGGCGGCCACCGCTTCGGCAGCCCGGAAAACGAGCGCGGCGGCGCCATGGACATGAACCGCGCGATTGTCGAGTCGAGCAATGTGTATTTCTACACGCTGGCCAACGAAATGGGCGTGGAGGCCATTCACGACTTCATGGCGCCGCTGGGCTTTGGCCAGGCCACCGGCATCGACATCAATGGCGAGGTGCGCGGCGTGCTGCCCAACCAGGCCTGGAAACGCGCCTACTTCAAGCGGCCCGAGCAGCAAAAATGGTTTGCCGGCGAAACCATTTCGCTGGGCATCGGCCAGGGCTACAACAGCTTCACGATGCTGCAGCTGGCGCAGGCCACCGCCACCCTGGTCAACAACGGCATCAAGCACAAGCCCCGGCTGGTGATGGGCACGCAGGACACGGTCACGCGCGCGCTGCATCCGCTGCCCGCCGACCCGCCGGTCGACCTGCACTACAAGCCCGAACAGGTCGCCTTCATCCGCAAGGCGCTGGTCGGCGTGACGCAGGGCGGGACGTCGACCCGGGTGTTTGCCGGCGCGCAATACCTCTCCGGCGGCAAGACCGGCACGGCGCAGGCGGTGAGCATGGGCAAGAAGGACCGCTACAACAAGGCGCGCATGGAAGAGCACCAGCGCGACCATGCGGTGTACATGGCATTTGCCCCGGCCGACAACCCGAAGATCGCGCTGGCGGTGATTGTTGAAAATGCCGGCTGGGGTGCCGGCGTGGCCGCGCCCATTGCGCGCAGGGTGTTCGACTATGTGCTGCTGGGCCAGTACCCGAGCGAGGAGGACATGCTGGCGGTGCAGACAGGCCGGGCGGCGGCGCCCATGGGCAAGCCCCGTCTGGCCGCCGACATGAATGCGCTGCTGGTCGGCGACACGCCGGGTGCGACGGTATCGGCCCCGGCACCAAAATCCGTCACCGCGCAGCAGGCCGAGCCAGGCCCTGCCAATGGCAAAGCCGCCAAGGGCGCAAAACAAGCCGCAAAACCGGTCAAGGCGGCCAGGGCCCCCGCCCTTCAAAAGCCGCCCCGTGTGGACAAGCAGGTCGTTCCTGCGAAAGGCATCGCTCCTTGACGAAGTGCCAGGCTGCAGGCGCCGCCCCGGCTATTTCAGGAACGCGTCAAAACCGGTTTTCAGGATCAGCGCGCTGACCACGGCAATAAACACCAGCCGCACGAAGCCCGCGCCGTGCTTGAGCGCCAGGCGCGTGCCCAGCAGGCTGCCGACCACGTTCGCCACCGCCATGGTCAGGGCGAAATGCCACCAGACATGCCCCTTGTAGGCAAACAGGCCAAGGGCTGCCAGGTTGGTCGCGGTGTTCAGCAGCTTGGCCGATGCCGAGGCATTCAAAAAGTCGTAGCCCAGCCAGCGCACAAACAAAAATACCAGAAAGCTGCCCGTGCCGGGACCAAAAAATCCGTCGTAAAACCCCAGCACCAGGCCGATGCAGCAGGCCATGGCGGTTTCAGTGCGCCCGGTGAAACGCGGAAGATGGTGCCGGCCCAGGTCTTTTTTCACCAGCGTGTAGGCCAGCACCGCCAGCAGCACGAAAGGCAGCGCCTTGCGCAAAAAGCCGGGGTCGATCTGCGTGACCAGCCACGCCCCGCCCAGTGCGCCCAAAAACCCCGCCGCCGCCGCCGGCAGCAAGGCCGACCAGCGTAAATCGACCTGCCGGGCATATTGGGTGGTGGCGACTGCCGTGCCCCAGATCGACGCACCCTTGTTGATGCCGAACAGCGTCGCCGGCGCTGTGGTGGGGAAAACAGTGAACAGGGCGGGCACCAGAATCAGCCCGCCACCGCCGACGATGGCGTCTACAAAACCGGCCAGCAGTGAAGCCAAAGACACAAGCAGCAATTCCATGACGGCAATTGTCGCACCAGATTAACGCGTTGATCGCTATGTAATTTATAGCTATTAGGGCCCGTGGGGCATGCGCAACAGCGACTTTTTGGCAATAAATGGTGGCTGGCGGACAAAAAAAAGCGCTGGGGTTGCCAGCGCTTTTTCTTGAACATCCTGGTGACGGACTGTTCTTTGTTTTATTTTTCTCTTGTCTCCTCGACTCCCCGCTTTGCGAGCAGCTAGGCTCGTCAGCAAGAACTTGAATATAGTGCGTGCACCGCAAAAAAGCATCAGGGAAATCCCGCCTGCG
>JBBSRS010000178.1:0-5841 GCA_038242795.1 Burkholderiales bacterium | reverse complement strand
CTCGGCCACGGTGCTTTCGCAAATCGTGCAGATGGTGACGCAGGCGCAGCGCTCCCGGGCGCCCATGCAACGCATGGCAGACACCGTGGCAGGCTACTTCGTCGTCACGGTGATTTCCATCGCACTGCTGACATTTTTCGCCTGGGGATTTTTTGGTCCGCAGCCGAGTTGGGTCTTCGGTCTGATCAATGCCGTGTCCGTGTTGATCATTGCCTGCCCCTGCGCGTTGGGGCTGGCCACGCCGATGTCGATCATGGTCGCCACCGGTCGCGGCGCGACCCAGGGCGTGCTGTTCCGCGATGCCGCGGCCATCGAGAACCTGTGCAAGGTCGACACGCTGATCGTCGACAAGACCGGCACGCTGACCGAAGGCAAGCCGGCGTTCGAGGTGGCGGTGGGCGTCAATGGCTTCAGCGAAGACGAGGTGCTGCGCCTGGCCGCCAGCCTGGACCAGGGCAGCGAGCATCCGTTGGCGGCCGCCATCGTCAACGCGGCACGGGAGCGCAAGCTGGCGCTGGAGAAGGCAGAGGACTTCGATTCCGCGTCGGGCATTGGTGTGAAAGGCATGGTCGCCGGCAAGTCGCTGGCCATCGGCAACACGACGCTGATGGAGCAGCTCGGCATCGACGTGGCACCCCTGGCCGACCGGGCCGAACAACTGCGCGGCACGGGCGCCAGCGTCATGCACCTGGCGGTGGACGGCCAGCTGGCGGGGCTGCTGGCGGTGTCCGATCCAATCAAGGCCAGCACCGAAGAAGCCCTGACGTCGCTGCGCAAATCGGGCCTGCGCATCATCATGGCCACGGGCGATGGCCTGACCACCGCGCAGGCCGTGGGCAAGCGCCTGGGCATCGACGAGGTCCATGGCGAGGTCAAGCCAGCCGACAAGCTGCAGCTGGTCGAACGCCTGCAAAAGGAAGGACGCATCGTGGCGATGGCCGGCGACGGCATCAACGACGCCCCGGCACTGGCCAGAGCCGATGTCGGCATTGCGATGGGCACCGGCACCGACGTGGCCATGAACAGCGCGCAGCTCACGCTGGTCAAGGGCGACCTGCGCGGCATCGCAACGGCGCGGGCCCTGTCGGTTGCGACGGTGGCCAACATGAAGCAGAACCTCGGCTTTGCCTTCATCTACAACCTGCTGGGCGTGCCGCTGGCCGCCGGCGTGCTGTTCCCGTTCACCGGCTCGCTGCTGTCGCCAATGGTCGGCGCGGTGGCCATGAGCCTGAGTTCGGTCTCGGTGATCAGCAATGCGCTGCGGCTGCGAATCACGGCACTCAAACCGGACGAATGATCCAGCCGGGTGAGGTTCGAAGGCTGGTGCCTGCCTGGTAACGTCAGCGACAGTTTTTGAAAGGCCCTATCTGTGCAAGCCGGGCAGCGCCTGAATTTCAGGCGACCAGCCGGTAGCCCACGGCGGTTTCGGTCAGCAGGTGCTGCGGCTGGGCCGGGTCAAGCTCCAGCTTTTGCCGCAGGCGGCCCATGTAGATGCGCAGGTAGTGGCTTTGCCCGGCATGCGACGGACCCCACACCTCGCGCAGCAGCTGGCGGTGCGTCAGCACCCGGCCGGCATTGGCAATCAGCACACTGAGCAGCCGGTATTCGATGGGCGTGAGGTGGACTTCCGCGCAGTTTCGGCGCACCAGCCGCGCCGGCCGATCCACCTCGACCGCGCCAAAACAAAACACCGGATTGGCCTCTTCCGCTGTTGTGCCATCGGCAGCGGCGGCGCGGGGCCGGCGCAGGTTGGCGCGCACCCGGGCCAGCAACTCGCCAACGCCGAAGGGCTTGGTCAGGTAATCATCGGCTCCGGCGTCCAGCGCGGCAATCTTGTCCAGCTCGTCGCTGCGGGCCGACAGCACGATGATGGGCACGGCAGACCAGCCGCGCACATCGCGAATCACGTCAAGCCCGTCGCCGTCGGGCAGACCCAGATCAAGCACCAGCAGATCGGGCTTGCGCGTGCCGGCCTCGGTCAGGCCCTTTTTGGCGCTGTCGGCCTCATGCACCTGCCAGCCTTCGGACTCCAGCGCACTGCGGACAAAACGGCGGATCTGGGCCTCGTCTTCAATGATGACGGCAATGGGGGCGGTGTTGGACATGGTGGATTGAAATTCAAAAAAAAGGACCGGAGAATCTTCAAAACGGGCGCGATTCGCAGCAACTGCTGCATGGCTAGCCCTCAACCAGGGCGGGCGGCGGGCGGCGCGGCAGGCGCACGGTGAATTCTGCACCCCCGCCCACGGCGTTGGCAGCGGTGATGCTGCCCCCATGCGCGTCGACGACGGCTTTGCAGATGGCCAGGCCCAACCCCACGCCTGGCGTGGCGGATTCCGCAGCGCCACGGGTGAATTTCTCGAACAATGTGCTGTCGCTGCCCTGCGCGGCGGCAGGCAGGCCGCCGCCGTGGTCGCGCACCCGCAGCAGCAGTTCGCCCGCTGCCGCCTGGGCACTGACGACGATGGGCGCTGCGCCATAGCGCGCGGCATTTTCAAGCAGGTTGACCAGCACACGCTCCATCAGCACCGCGTCGAATTCAACCAGCGGCAGGTCGGCCGCAACATCGGTTTCAACGCGCAGGCCCATCAGCCCGTGGCTGGCCGCACGAATGGCGCTGCCCACGACTTCCTGGATCGACTGCCAGTCACTGCGCAAATGGATGCCGCCGTTTTGCAGGCGCGCCATGTCGAGCAGATTGGTCACCAGCGCCGCCAGCTGGTGGGCCTGCTGGACAATCGCGCCGGCGGTGTCGGCGTTCGGATGGGCAGGGTGCGGGCTGCCGCTGTCGGCAGCGCCGTCAGCTTCAGCGGGGGGCGCCGGGCCGGACAGCTTGCCTTGCAGCGACTCGGCCAGCCCGATCAACGCCGTCAGGGGCGTGCGCACATCATGGGAAATCGCCGCCAGCAAGGTGTTGCGCAGGCGTTCGGACTCCATCTGCACCACCGCCTGCTGGGCGATGTCGACGTAATGCACGCGCTCCAGCGCAATGGCGATCTGCCGCGCCAGGGTGTCGAGTTGCTGCAACTGCTCGGGAATCAGCAGCCAGCGCGGCTTGGCGGGCTGCAGCGCCAGCACGCCGCGCACCCGCATGGGCGCGCGAAGCGGCACGTAATGCCAGGGCTGCGCCGACAAGGTCGCCGTGGCCAGTCCGGCCGACTGCCCGTTGCGCAGCGCCCAGTCGGCCACGCCGAGATCGAACCCGGCCGGTGAATCCGGCGGCGCGACCAGCTCGTCGTTGGCACCCGGCCTCAGCACCAGCGCCTGCCCGCCAAAGTTACGCTGCACGGCAGCCTGGCCCAGCTCGGCCACCTGCGCGCCCAGCAGCGCCGCCGACAGCTCGCGCGTCAGCTCGAACAGCGACTGCGCCCGCCTTTCGCGGCTGGCCGACAAATTTGCCTGGAAGCGCAGTCCCGCCGTGAGCTGTCCAGTGAGCAGGCCAACCGCCAGCATGACGACGAACGTCAGCAGGTATTGCACATCGCTGACGGCCAGGGAAAAGCGCGGCAGGACGAAAAAATAGTCAAACGCGGCGACGTTCAAAAACGCCGCCAGCGCTGCCGGACCCCGGCCAAACCTGAGGGCGACCAGCACCGTTTCCAGCAAGAACAGCATGACGATATTGGCCAGGTCCAGGAACGACATCAGCGGCAGCGTCAGCAAGGTCACGCCAACACTGCAGGCCAGCGTCCAGATGTAGCGCGGCCAGGAGGTTGCCGCGCTGCCCACCGGGTCATCGGCACCGGCGGGCTGCACAGCCGGACCCAGCTGCCGGGTGCTGGCGGCTTGCCCGACCTCCACAATGTCCAGGGTGGGTGCCAGCGTGGCCAGCCGGCGGGTCATGGTGCGGCCGCCCCACAGTGCCTGCAGACCGGGCCAGCGGGTCAGCGCAGGCCTGCCCACCACCAGCGTCGCGCAATTGAGGGTCTGGGCCTGCTGCACCAGCGCTGCAGCGGCGTCGCTGCCGGTCAGCACGGCGGTGCCTGCCCCCAGTTCCTCGGCAAGCCTGATGACCGCCAGGATGCGGTCGCGCCGAGCCACTTCGAGACCCTGCAGCGGCGGCGTCTCCACATACGCGGCATGCCAGCGCACGTTGAGCTGCCCGGCAAGGCGGGCGGCCGTGCGCAGGGTTTGTTCGGCACCTTCACGCGGGCCGATGCAGGCCAGGATCGCGCCCTCGGTGTTCCAGACTGGTGAGATGGATTTTTCAATCCGGTAACTGCGCACATCGTCTTCGACATGCTCGGCGGTGCGCCGCAATGCAATTTCCCGCAACGCAATCAGGTTGCCCTTGCGGAAAAAGTTTTGCGCCGCACGCTCGGCCTGCTGCGGCCGATAGACCTTGCCGGCCTTGAGGCGGGCCAGCAGCTCATCGGGCGTCACATCGACCAGCACAACTTCATCGGCTTCGTCGAGCACGGTGTCAGGCACGGTCTCATGCACACGAACACCGGTGATGGCGCCCACCGTGCCGTTGAGGCTTTCAAGGTGCTGCACATTGAGCGCCGACCAGACATCGATGCCGGCTTCCAGCAGCTCCTGCACATCCTGCCAGCGCTTGGCGTGGCGCGACCCCGACACATTGCTGTGCGCCAGTTCGTCCACCAGCAGCACGGCCGGGTGGCGGGCGAGTGCCGCGTCAAGGTCAAACTCCGGCAACGTTCCGTCCCGGTAAGGGAGGTTGCGCAGCGGCAGTTGCTCCAGTCCGGCGAGCAGCGCCATGGTTTCAGCCCGGCCATGGGTTTCGACCACACCGATCAACACGTCCAGACCGGCCTTGTGTTCGCGCTGGGCGGCGCTGAGCATGGCGTAGGTCTTGCCGACACCCGCACTGGCGCCCAGGTAGATGCGCAGCCGGCCGCGGCTGGCGCGCTGCGCTTGTCCGCGAAGCTGCTCGATGAGCTGGTCCGGGTCGGGGCGGGAATCCTGGCTATAGGGCATCAGATGGATTTTTCGGCGTCATGGGCGTTGGGCAAGGCGCAAGCGATTTTGAAGCATGCTTGTTTGATGCTGGAGCTGGGGCTGGCATTGATACCCACCTGCCTATCGCCGGAACCGGTTTCGCTTGCCCGGGTCGGGCTTGGTTTGCCAATAAACAATCAAAGCGGCAAAGACCAGCGGCAAGATGAACGCAAGCAGCGCAAAAATGATTTCAAGAAGATCAGAACCCATGGATTGATCCACTCGAACAGGGGGCCGAATAACGTCTTGAAGACCGCAAGGCGCCTATTTCGCCACTTGGAATGCTGCCAATCACGAGGTGCATGACCGCATCAACGGCATTTTCGGGCAATTGGATTTCCAGCCGTACCTGCCTGCGATGGGGAAGCGGAATGCACCGAAGCACACCGGCATTGCGAAAGGCTGCCAGCATACGGCGCACCCGGAAGGCGTCCAGGCTTGGCACCGTGATGTCCAGCACCCTCAGCGCATTGACCGACACGATATCGTGGCGGCAATGGCTGACGAAATCTGCGCCAGAGGGTTCGCGACAAGCAGCGCGGGTCATGTTTCTTCCTATTTGAGCAACGCTACCGCGATATTGAGCTTGAGCACATTGACGCGACTTTCGTCGAGTCCTGCGAGAGCCGTTTTTTCAGTCTGCTGTTCGACCAGCTGCTGCACGCTGGTCAGCGAAATGTTGCGCGCCCTGGCCACGCGCGCGGACTGGTAGAGCGCTGCCGCCGGACTTATGTGCGGGTCAAGCCCACTGGATGACGCGGTCACCAGCTCAACCGGCACCAGGGCGGTGATGCCCGGATCTGCGGCTTTGAGCGCTGCTATGCGCGCCTTGACAGCCTCCGTCAGTGCCGGATTCAAAGGGCCCTGGTTGGAGCCGCT
>JBBSRS010000177.1:0-5846 GCA_038242795.1 Burkholderiales bacterium | reverse complement strand
CCATCCCTTTTTTGTGTCCAGCAGTGGACAGAATTTTTAAATCCATCCGCTGCAGGGTGGCTTGCACGGGCCGTGGTTGAGTCTTTACAGCGAGCGGTTACGCATTTGATGGCGGATTGGCTGGGAAAGGGCATCAGGTGCACAACGGCGCGCCGCCATGCCGTAGTGAGCACCGGGCTTGCTGGGCCAGTCGGAAGCATCCGTTGAACTTGTTCGCCTTTGGCCACAGCAGCCCGTGGCTTTCCAGGGCGTCTACTTCAAAAATGCAGAGGTTCCGGCCGTTTTCATTTTCTGCCGATGCCAGGCTTCAGGACAGCGCGGTGTCCAGCAGCATCATGATCACGAAACCGACCATCAGGCCGCCGGTGGCAAAGGTTTCGTGGCCCTCGCGGTGCGATTCCGGAATGATCTCGTGGCTGATGACGTACAGCATGGCGCCTGCAGCGGCGGCCAGCCCCCAGGGCAACAGGCTGGCCGACAGGCTGATCACCGCCACCCCCAGCACCGCCGCCACCGGTTCCACCAGGCCCGACAGCATGCCGATGCCCGCCGAGCGCCAGCGGCCATAGCCGACGCCGCGCAGCGCCAGTGCCACCACCATGCCTTCCGGCACGTCCTGAATCGAGATGCCCGTGGCCAGCGCCATCGCGGCCACGGCGTCGGTGCCGGCAAAGGCCACGCCAATGGCCATGCCTTCGGGCAGGTTGTGCAGGCCGATGGCCAAGACAAACAGCCACACCCGCTTCAGGGCGCGGGACTCCCCGCCTTCGCGCCCCTTGATGAAATGCTCGTGCGGCACGAGGCGGTTCACCAGCATGAGGAACACCGCGCCGCCCATGATGCCCGCCCCCACGATGCCACCGGCCCCCCAGGCACTGGCACCTTGCAAACGGGCGCTGGCCAGCGCAGGAATGATGAGCGAAAACGAGCTGGCCGCCAGCATCACGCCGGCGCCAAAGCCCAGCAATGTGTCATAGGTGCGCTGCGAGAACTGGTGCGACAGCAGCACCGGCAGCGTGCCCAGTGCCGTGGCCAGCGCCGCCATGCCGCCGCCGATCAGGGCGCCGCGCATGCGCGGATCGTCCAGCGGCAGCATGCGAAAAATTCCGGACACGAAGACTGCGGCACCACCCAGGAAAATGGCCAGGCCCACCAGCCGGCGCCACGGAATGCCGCGCCGGGCGGCCTGCGGGTTCACACCATGGGCAGCGCGGTCTTCTTTGGCGCCGCAGGTGACGGCAGGGTCATCTTGACGTGGCATGTTCAGGCATGGGCAATCAATAAAAAGGGTTGGAACAGCGGGTGATTTGCTATTTTTTCAATAGCTGAACAGGCAATCAGGTTGTGCGTGACAGGCAGTTTTTGTTTGTGAAAGGCAACGCAGCCAGCTTCACCCGCATGGTTGTTCGTGCCTGCAAGCGCTGCCGCCTGCGGTCCAGGGCATACGTTTCAGGCAGGGCAGCTTATCTTAAGGAACGCCTGCGCATCGGCAGCGTAGGCCTGCACCGTCTGATCGCGTGGGATTCGAATATTTACAGGTCCCCGGGCGCATCTGCAAAAAATGGACTCAGGCTGTGGCGCAATGGGGCGCCAGGCTGAAGTAAAAAATCGCCCCTTCGCCAGGCGCCGATTCGGCCGACACCGTGCCGCCATGGCGGGCCACGATGCGGTGAACGGTGGCCAGCCCGACGCCGTTGCCGGGGTAGTCGGTTTCCGAGTGAAAACGCTGGAACGGGCTGAACAGCGTTGCCGCTTGGTGCCTGTCAAACCCTGCGCCGTTGTCGCGCACAAAAAACCGGGCTGCGTCTTGCGTGTCTTGCGTTCCTGGGGCACGGCCAAAATGCACCCGGGCATGCGGCGTTCTGGAGGAGTATTTCAGGGCATTGCCCAATAGGTTTTGCAGCACCAGGTGCAGGAGCGAAGGGTCGCCCCAAGCCGTCAGGCCCGGCTCGATGTCCACTTGTGCCGACAGCCCGGCCGAGGGCGCCGCAAAGGTGTCGATCACTTCCTGCGCCATCAACGACAAATCGCAGGCGGCCAGCCGCAGGGGACTGGCCGTCGATTGCGCCAATTCCAGCAGTGACTCGATCAAGTCCTTCATGCGGCCGGTGTTGGCCTCGATGCGTGCCAGGTAATGCGCCGAACGGCTGTCCTGCGGAAAACCGGCTGATTTTTTCAAGGCCGCACAAAAGCCCTTGATGGACGACAGCGGCGCGCGCAGGTCGTGCGAGGCCGACGACGAGAAGGAGCGCAGGCTCTCGTTGGCCAGCGCCAGTTCTTCACCGCGCTGGGTCAGGGCAATGTTCAGGGCGGCAATGGCCTGGGCGCTGTTCTCGCGCTCCGTCACGTCATGCTGTATGCCGATGTAGTGCGTCAGCACCCGGTTGTCGTTCAACACCGGTGACACCGTGAGTTCATTCCAGAACGCGCTGCCGTCCTTGCGGTAATTGCGCAGCAGCACGGTGGCGTCAAGATTTTGTGCCAAGGCTTCCCGAAGAATTTTCAAGCCGGGCTGATCGCTCTGGCCATTTTGAAGAAAACTGCAATTCTTGCCGATCACCTCCTTGGGGGCATAGCCGGTCATCTCACAAAACGCGGCGTTGGCATAGATCAGGGGGAACTTGCCCTGGCTGGCACGGCCGATGGTGACGCCGTTTTTGCTGGAAGCAACGGCCCGCTGAAGCAGCGCCCGCTCAAAAAGCGTGTCTGCCGCTTCGGCGTTTTCCACCTCCGAAAAATTATTCATGCCACTTTTCTCATTTTTTTTTGATACCCACGACCCGTTATACCGTTGTTCAGCTGCACGGCGTGGGACTGACGCACACGACCTTGATTGTTAGGATTTTCCTTGACGACTGGCGACGTTTCCCGCGTCATCTTCCGGTTGCTGCACTTTGGTGGGCAGGGCGTGCTGTGCCATTCAGAAAAGTTGGTAGTTTGCGACGGGTTTGGTGGCTGCTGGCGCCGGTCCAGCCTGCGCAAATGGCATTTTTTCTTCACCAGCAGGCGCCTGGCCCGCTTTGGCCAGTGCCCCGGCGCGAACGCCGAGCAGCCGCAGCCGCTGGTCAAGGGGCACACGCTTGAGGCACTGGCCGGCGATCTGGCGGATGGTGCGGGCATCGTGGGTATGCGCCGGCGCCGTCTGGTCGCGCGTGGCAATCCTGAAGTCGTCGTAGCGCAGCTTGATGCCGATGGTTTTGGCGACATAGCCCTTGCGCTGCAGATCGGCCGCCACCTGCTCGCACAGCCGGGTAAAGATCGCGCCCAGTTCGGCCTTGTCGCGCACCGCATGCAAATCGCGGTCGAAGGTGGTTTCGCGGCTCATGCTGACCGGCTCGCTCTCGGTGACCACCGGGCTGTCGTCGCGGCCCCAGGCGACTTCGTGCATCCAGGCGCCGCTGGCCTTGCCGAAATGGGCCATCAGAAATTGCCGGTCCTGCGCGGCCAGATCGCCAATGGTCTGGATGTCCAGGCGCGCCAGTTTTTCGCCGGACTTGGGGCCGATGCCGTTGATTTTGCGAACGTTCAGCGGCCAGATGCGGCTTTGCACATCGGCCTGCTGGACAATCGAAATGCCGTTGGGCTTGTCGAACTCGCTGGCCATCTTGGCGAGCAGCTTGTTGGGTGCGACGCCGATGGAGCAGGTGAGGCCGGTCTTCTCGAAAATCGACCGCTGGATCAACCGGGCCAGCGCCCGTCCGCCCTCCCGCTGGCCGCCGGGCACGTCGGTGAAGTCGATGTACACCTCGTCAATCCCCCGGTCCTGCATCAGCGGCGCGACCTCGATGATGGTGCTTTTGAACAGGCGCGAGAAGCGGCGAATCTCGTCGAAATCCACCGGCAGCACGATCGCCTGCGGGCACAGCCGCGCTGCCTTCATCATGCCCATGGCCGAGCCCACGCCAAACTGCCGCGCCGGGTAGGTGGCGGTGGTGATGACGCCCCGGCCCACATAGTCCTTGAGCAGCGGGAATTCCGCCACCGGAATGAAGCGCAGCGCCCGCTCGCCATGCTCGGCCATGAGCGCTTCATCGACCGTGCGCCGCCCGCCGCCAATCACCACCGGCAGGCCCTTGAGCTGCGGGTAGCGCAGCAACTCGACCGATGCGAAAAAAGCATCCATGTCGAGGTGGGCAATGCGCCGGGGCAGGGCGGGTGGGGCGGGCTCGGATGTCACCGTCAGATTGTGCCGCGCTTCGGGCGTGCCTTTCAGGTGGGAAAAACCTTGCCCCAATAAGCTGCGAATGTCCTAAAAAATTTTTTCGTTCATGCGCTGCCCTGCCCTGCAGGGGAACGTCCCCAAGGAAGAAAAACCATGCGCTGTCGACGGATTTTTTGTTCCAGTGATTTACTATTGATTTCATAGCTGCCCGGGTAAGCGCAGCCTGCGCCAAGGGCTGATTTTGGCCATAGAACAGTTTTCAGGCCACCTCAGGGTGCGTGCCGTCAGTTCCATCGGGGGGTGGGGGGCCACAATCACGGCACGCAAATTACACGTTGGCCTGGCGTTGTTTTGCCAGTTGGCCGCCGCTCCCTTGTTGAACTTTCCAGAGGTGTTTTCGTGACCGTTCCTGTTCCTGTTCCCGTTTCCGTTGCCTTGTCCCGCCGTTCCATGCTCCACACCGTGCTGGGTGCCACCGCCGCGCTGGCCCTGGTCAGCCCGGCGGCATTGGCGCAAAAGGCCTATCCCGCCAAGCCGATCCGCTGGATCATTCCCTACCCGGCCGGCGGCGGCCAGGATTTCCTGGCGCGCCACCTGTCGGTGCAGATGGGCAAGCAGCTCGGCCAGGCCATCGTCATTGACAACCGCCCCGGCGCGGCCGGCATCATCGGCACCGACGCGGCGTCCAAGGCACCCGCCGACGGCTACACGATGGTGACGGGCGACAACGGCGCGATGGTGCTGAACACCGCGCTGTACAAAAAACTCCCTTACAGCCCCGACGACTTCACGCCGCTGGGCTACATGGCCGGTTTTCCGCTGATCCTGGTGGTCAACCCCGACAGCCCGTTCACCAGCGCGCGCCAGTGGCTGGCGGCGGTCAAGCGCTCGCCGGGTGTGTACAGCTATGCCTCGCCCGGCGCGGGCAGCCCGCACCACCTGGCGATGGAACTGATCAAGGAGCGCACCGGCAGCTACATCGTGCATGTGCCTTATCGGGGCACGGCCATGGCGATCCAGGATGTGATGGGCGGCCAACTGCCGATGATGATCGTCGACACCGCCGGCGGCCTGGCGCAGATCCGCGCGGGCAAGGTGCGCGCGCTGGCGGTGCTGTCGCCCCAGCGCATCGCCGCCTTGCCCAATGTGCCGACGCTGGCCGAGTCCGGCGTGCCGAATTTCGCGGCCGTCGCCTGGCAGGGGCTGTTTGTTCCGAAAGGCACGCCGCCCGAGATTGCGGAGTTGCTGTCGGCCGAGATGCAAAAAGCCATCCTGGTGCCGGAAGTCAAGACCCGGCTGGAGGAGTTTGGCCTTCAGGTCACGCCGTCCGACGGCCCGCAACTCGCCCGCTTCATCGCCAGTGAAAAGAAGTTCTGGCACAAGCTGATCCGCGAACGCCATCTGTCGCTCGATTGAGGGGTCTTCGCCAGGAGAGGCTGGCGCCCTCGCTCGCTACACGCCCGCCCTTCGGCCAGCGCTGAACGACGGCTTGTCCCCTGACGACAGGCGCTGACAGCCAGCGGCCCCTTTCACCGACACCGCTGGCAGGCACAGGCTTACAGAATGGACGTTTCAACCTTTTCAAGGAACACGCCGCCATGAACACCGTCACCACCGCCGACAAGACCGAGTTGTACGTCAAGGACTGGGGCAACGGCCAGCCGGTCATCCTGCTGCATGGCTG
>JBBSRS010000176.1:0-5853 GCA_038242795.1 Burkholderiales bacterium | reverse complement strand
TGCCGTGGCCCGAGATCAGCGTCACGCCCAATGCCAGCGCCACCAGGTAAATGGCCGCCAGGCTGGCGTCTTCCTTCAGCGTGGTGAAGCGCGTGACCAGCCCGGCCAGCGCCGCTACGCCCATGCCCGCCACCACGCCGCCCAGCGCCATGGCGGTCAGCGACAGGCCGCCGAGCATGAAGCCGATCGCCACGCCCGGCAGCACCGCATGGCTGAGCGCGTCGCCCAGCAGGCTCATGCGCCGCAAGGTTAAAAACACGCCCAGCGGCGCGGCGCTGAGCGACAGCGCCAGCGTGGCAACCAGCGCACGGCGCATGAAAGCAAATTCGGCGAAAGGGGAAAGCGTCATTTCCCACAGCCAGGCAGCAAAAGCCATCATGCGGCGGCTTCCGGTACGCCCAATGTGCGAGCGGCCAGCGTGTCGGTGCCGCAGAGCCCGGCGGCTTCGTCCCAGGCCTCGGCCATGGCGCGGGCGCGGCGCAGGTTCGGCTCGGTCAGCACCTCGGCGGTGGCACCCCAGCCGACCAGTTCGCGGGCCAGCAGCACGGTTTGCGGAAAATACTGGCGCACCATGGCGTCGTCGTGCAGCACCGCCACGACGGTGCGCCGCTGGCCGTGCCACTGCTGCACCAGTTGCAGCAGGGCGGCGGTGGTTTTGGCATCGACCGCGTTGAACGGCTCGTCGAGCAGGATCAGCTCGGCGTCCTGCACCAGCAGGCGGGCAAACATCACCCGCTGCAGCTGGCCGCTGGACAGGCTGCCAATCGCGCGGTCTTCAAAGCCTTCCAGCCCCACTGCCAGCAGCGCGGCATCGACCCGCTCAAGCAAGGCGCGGTTCACGGCCCCCCAGGCCCTGGTGCTTCCCCAGCAGCCGAGCAGCACGCAGTCGCGCACGTCGATGGGAAAACTGCGGTCGATGTCTGCCACCTGCGGCAGGTAGGCGATGCGCTCGCGCGGGGGCATCACCGTCAGCGCGCCGCCCGAGCGGCCGCCTTCAATCGGCAGCAGGCCGACGATGCCTTTGAGCAGCGTGCTTTTGCCCGCGCCATTCGGCCCGACCACGGCCGTCAGTGAGCCTGGCGCAAAGCAGCCGCTGATGTGGTGCAGCGCCGGATGCTGGCGGTAGCTGACCGTCAGGTTGCGCAGCGACACCACCGGGCCTGGCGCTACCACGGCGCGGCCTCCAGCTGCGCCCACGCCACCGCCAGCCACAGCAGCCCCACGGCGGGCAGCACCGCCAGCACCCGGAGCCAGGCGGGCCAGGCCAGCACGCTGGGCCGGCGTCGACGGGCCGTGCGGTTTGCGGGAAAAGCTTGCGGTTTCATGTCATTCCAGAAAAAAAGCGGCCACTGGCCGGTTGCGGTAATAATGCAACTTGATTGCGATAGCGGAAGAGTGTAACGCAACTGAATTGCATTAAAAGCGAAAATGAAAGCGATTGAAAGGCACGCCATGGCATCCCTCCAGCCTCCCAAATCTGTCACCCTCGACGTGCTTGACCCTATTGACGCGCTGCTGTCGGCCCACGGCCTGCGGCGCACGGCGGCGGCGCGGCGGGTGCTGGGCTGGCTGCTGGCGCATGCCGACACCAGCTACACCCACGCGCAGCTGCAGACGGCGCTCAGCGGCGAAGGCCCGGTGGCGCTGGACCGCGTCACGCTGTACCGGCTGATCGACCGGCTGACGCAGGTCGGCCTGCTGCTGTGCCGCGTCGATGCCGGCCGGGTGCGCCGCTACCAGGCAATGCCGGCCAGCGTGCAGGCGATGCCGCATTTCGAATGCCAGAGCTGCCACCGCGACAGCCCGCTCGACGGCGCGCTGATGGGCAACGCCGACGACCTGGAACGGGCAGCGCAGTCCGCGCTGGCGGCGCTGAAGGCGCTGGGCTACCAGGGCCTGAGCATGGACTTTGCGGTGCGCGGCGTCTGCGCCGACTGCGCCACCGCCCCGGCGCCCTGATTCCAGCCAAGGCGCGCAGGTGCCAGGGCACGGGTTTTGGCACAACAGCATGTTTTAAGTGCCAAAAAGGCCCCTGGCGCTTGCTGGGTTTGCGCAAGCAGCTATGAATTCAGTAGTGAAAAGCGGCTGCACCATTTCACTCTAAGATGGCCGCCATGAATTCGCTGGTGGTGATGTCGCTGTTGCCGGTGGTGCTGCTGATTGCCGTGGGCTTTGCGGCGGGCCGCGCGGGCTGGATTCGTCCGGTGGCGATCCGGGATGTGTCGAACCTGGTGTTCTTGCTGCTCACGCCGGCGCTGCTGTTTCGCACCATGAGCCGCGTGCATGTCGAGCAGCTGGACTTCACGCCGGTGGCGGCGTATTTCCTGGCGGTCATGCTGTTGTTCGGCGGCACACTGCTGGTGGCGGGTTTTAACCGCCGCGCGGCGGTGCTGGCCCTGGCCGGCACGTTTTCCAACACGGTGATGATCGGCATCGCGCTGATCGACCTGATGTACGGGCCGGCCGGCCTGGTCACGCTCCTGACGCTGGTGTCGGTGCATTCGCTGGTGCTGCTGACCAGCGCCACCGTGGTGCTGGAACTGGCCGTTGCGCACGAGCAACGGCAGGGCGCTGCCGGTGGCCTGGCGGGCGTTGCGCGCCATCCCCTGAAAACGGTGCTGATGGCGCTGCGCAATGCCTTGCTGCACCCGGTGCCGCTGCCCATCATGGCGGGGCTGCTGTTTGCGCAGACCGGTTGGACAATTCCGGCCGCCATCGACCAGCCGCTGGAATTGCTGGCCAACGCTTTCGGGCCGCTGGCGCTGGTGCTGGTCGGCGTGACGCTGGCCAACACCCCGGTCGGCAGGCACTGGCGCACGGCGCTGGCGCTGGCAGGCGTCAAGAACCTTCTGCATCCGCTGCTGGTGTTCGGCCTGTGCCGCCTGCTGGGTGTGGGCGGCCTGCCGATGACGGTGATGGTGGTGGCGGCCAGCCTGCCGATTGGCGCGAATGTGTTCCTGTTTTCCCAGCGCTACGAAGGGGCCGAAGAACTGACCACCGCCAGCGTGGCGGGTTCAACCGCGCTGGCGCTGGTCAGCCTGACGCTGGTGCTGTTGCTGCTCGGGACGTCCGCCTAAGACGTTAGTCGGAGACTTTTTTAAGGCCTTTTCTGTCCAACCTGCAGGCCTTGCCGGTGTCGGCCCAGACGGTCGGCCTGTTGCTGCTGTCGAATGTGTTCGTGCCGTTTGCGGTGTTCTACATGCTCAAGCCGCTCACGCCCGACTACCTGTGGGCGGCGCTGTGCATGGTGGGGGGTGTATTTCATTTTTGGCAGTGCCTGAAGTCGTGTGCCACGCCAGCCGCTGCGCGGCGTTCACTGCGTCCCAGGGCTGGCCTGAATGGGAGCATCCCGGCGCTCGCGCAGGCACGGAACTGAGAAATGGCGCGCATTCATCAGGGTTATCCATCAGAAAAAACCTGGCCTGGCTGTCAACCGGACCGAAAAGTCATCGCGGTTAAACTTCCGGCAGTCACAAATCCGTCATGTTTCGGACTTAATTTTTTGAGGATATCCCATGCTGTTCAGCAAGTTGTTGCCCCGCGAAGGCAATTTTTTCGAGATGTTCGACCAGCATGCCAACCGGATTGTAGAAGCCGCCCATGCTTTTTCCAAGATGGTGGCGAATTACAGCGATGTGGACAAACGCAACCTGCACCACCGGGAAGTCGATGAAGCCGAGCGTGCCGCCGACCGCATCACCCATGAAGTCAGCCGTGTGCTGCACAAGACCTTCATCACGCCGATCGACCGTGACCAGATCCACCAGCTGATCAACACGCTGGACGATGTGGCCGACCTGATCCAGGACTCTGCCGAAACCATGTCGCTGTACGACGTGCGCCACATGACCGAGGACATCATCCGGCTGACCGACCTGAGCGTGAAATGCTGCGAACGCCTGAAGGACGCCGTCGCCCTGATCGGCAAGGTCCGCGATGCCGCGACAGCAGAGGCCACGCTCAAGACCTGTGCCGAGATCGACAAGCTCGAATCCGACGCCGACCATGTGATGCGCTCGGCCATGAGCCGGCTGTTTCGCGAGGAGCCCGATGTGCGCGAACTCATCAAGCTCAAGGCGGTGTACGAGCTGCTGGAAACCATCACCGACCGGTGCGAGGACGCGGCCAACCTGATCGAGGGCATCGTCCTCGAAAATTCCTGATTTCCGGCGACTGAACCCGACTTTCTCATGCAAACTGCACAGACCGCTCTCTGGGTCGTGGCCCTGCTTGTCTTCATGGCCATCGCCTTTGACTTCATGAACGGCTTTCACGACGCTGCCAACTCCATCGCCACGGTGGTGTCCACCGGTGTTCTCAAACCCGGCCATGCCGTCGTCTTTGCCGCCGCCTTCAACCTGCTGGCGTTGTTTGTTTTCCATCTGAGCGTGGCCGCCACGGTTGGCAAGGGCATCGTGGAGCCTGGCATCGTGGACACCCACGTCGTCTTCGGGGCGCTGATGGGGGCCATCACCTGGAACCTGGTGACCTGGTATTTCGGCATTCCCAGCAGTTCGTCGCATGCGCTGATTGGCGGCATCGTGGGCGCGGTGATGGCCAAGTCGGGCACCAGCTCCCTGGTGGCGGGTGGCCTGATCAAGACGGTGGCGTTCATCTTCATCTCGCCGTTGCTGGGCTTTGTGCTCGGCTCGCTGATGATGGTGGCGGTGTCCTGGATCTTTCTGCGCTCCACGCCGTCCAAGGTGGACCGCTGGTTTCGCCGTCTCCAGCTGGTCTCGGCCGGCGCCTATAGCCTGGGCCACGGCGGCAACGATGCGCAAAAGACCATCGGCATCATCTGGATGCTGTTGATTGCCACCGGCTACACCTCGGCCTCCGACGCGATGCCGCCGACCTGGACCATCGTGGTCTGCTACACGGCGATTGCCGCCGGCACCATGTTTGGCGGCTGGCGCATCGTCAAGACCATGGGCCAGAAGATCACCAAGCTCAGGCCGGTGGGCGGCTTCTGCGCTGAAACCGGCGGCGCCATCACGCTGTTCCTGGCCACCGTGCTGGGCATTCCCGTCTCCACTACGCACACCATCACCGGCGCCATCGTTGGCGTCGGCTCGACGCGACGCGCCTCGGCCGTGCGCTGGGGCGTGGCGGGCAGCATCGTCTGGGCCTGGATCCTGACGATTCCGGCCTCGGCCTGCGTGGCTGCCGTCGCCTACTGGGTCAGTTTGCTTATTTTCAAATGAACCGGGTCGCCTGAGCCGGGCTGACACGCCTGAAAAAGGCCTGTTCATCGATGCATCCGTCGTGATGGACGACTTTATTCTTTTGAAAACTCAGGTACGCTTTCTGCCATGAACCTGCCAAAAATAAACAAGCCTTTCGCCATGATCCGGGAATTCCACCTGGCCGACTGGTTCACGCTGGCCAATGCCATCTGCGGCATCGGGGCCCTGTTTTCCATGATGACCTACCTGCAGGTGTATGACGTCAGGCATGTCTACTTTGCCTGCTGGCTGGTCGTGGCGGCGCTGATTTTCGATGTGCTGGACGGGCGCATTGCCCGCTGGCGGCAGAAAACCTCGGCCATGGGCCGGGAACTCGACTCGCTGGCCGACATCATTTCCTTTGGCGTTGCCCCGGCGGTGATCGCCTACGGCTGCGGCATGCAGGGGCTCTACGACCGCATCATCCTGGCCGGTTTCGTCGCCTGCGGCGTGTCCCGGCTGGCGCGCTACAACGTCACGGCCGAATCGATGACGGGCGAAGGCGGCAAGGTGTCGTATTTCGAGGGAACGCCGATTCCCACCTCGCTGGTGCTCGTCATGATGATGCTGGTCGCCGCCTGGCAAGGCGCGCTGCAGGACGCGCTGTGGTTCGGGCAGGTGGTGTTTG
>JBBSRS010000175.1:0-5860 GCA_038242795.1 Burkholderiales bacterium | reverse complement strand
CCCAAGCCACCGCCTGATCCTTCCAGCCACTCAAGAAAGCACCCCATGAGCTACCAAGCCCCCCTGAAAGACATGCTGTTTGCCATGCAGGAACTCGCCTGCCTGCCCAAGGTCAGCGCCCTGCCCGGTTTTGAAGACTACGACCTGGACACCGCCCAGGCCGTGCTCGAAGAATCAGCGAAATTTTGCGAAAGCGTCGTTGCGCCGCTGAACTGGACCGGCGACCAGACGCCGAGCAGCTGGAAAGACGGCGTCGTCACCACCACGCCCGGCTTCAAGGAGGCTTTTGCCCAGTTTGCCGAAGGCGGCTGGCAAGGCGTGATCCACCCGGCCGAATTCGGCGGCCAGGGTTTCCCGAAGCTCATCGCCACGCCTTGCGCCGAAATGCTGCATGCGGCGAACATGTCGTTCGCGCTGTGCCCGATGCTGACCGATGGCGCGATTGAAGCGCTGCTGGTGGCCGGCAGCGACGCGCTGAAACGCAAGTTCGCCGCCCGCCTCATCAGCGGCGAGTGGACCGGCACCATGAACCTGACCGAGCCCCAGGCCGGCTCGGACCTGGCCGCCGTGCGCAGCCGCGCCGAGCCGCAGGAAGATGGCAGCTACAAGGTGTTTGGCACCAAGATCTACATCACCTACGGTGAACACGACATGACCGGGAACATCGTTCACCTGGTGCTGGCCCGTGTGCCGGGCGCGCCCGAAGGCGTCAAGGGCATCTCGCTGTTCGTGGTACCCAAGTTTCTGGTCAATGACGACGACAGCCTGGGCGCGCGCAACGACGTGCATTGCGTCAGCATCGAGCACAAGCTCGGCATCAAGGCCAGCCCGACCGCCGTGCTGCAGTTTGGCGACCACGGCGGCGCGGTCGGCTACCTGATCGGCGAGGAAAACCGCGGCCTCGAATACATGTTCATCATGATGAATGCCGCCCGCTTCAACGTCGGCATGCAGGGCATCGCGATTGCCGACCGCGCCTACCAAAAAGCCGTGCGTTTTGCGCATGACCGCACCCAGAGCCGCGACTTGGCGGGTTCCGCCGGCCCGGTGGCCATCATCCACCACCCCGATGTCAAGCGCATGCTGCTGACCATGCGCGCGCATGTCGAGGGCGCGCGCGCCCTGGCCTACGTGGCCGCAGCCGCCAGCGACGCCGCGCACCACGCGGTCAGTGAACCCATCCGGGCGCACAACCAGGCGGTGTACGAGTACCTGGTTCCGGTCATCAAGGGTTTTTCGACCGAGATGTCCATCGACATGGCCAGCCTGGGCGTGCAGGTGCATGGCGGCATGGGCTACATCGAGGAAACCGGCGCGGCCCAGTACCTGCGCGACGCCCGCATCCTGACGATCTACGAAGGCACCACTGCCATTCAGGCGAACGACCTGGTCGGCCGCAAGACACTGCGCGACAAGGGCGCCGTGGCCAAGTCACTGTGCGACCAGATGGCCAGCACCGAGCAAGACCTTGCCGCGCACGACAACGACGACTGCAATGCCATGCGCGATGCGTTGCGCCAGGGCCGGCTGGCGTTTGAAAAGACCATTGACTTCATGGTCGCCAACGGCAAAAGCGAGCCCAAGACGGTGTACGCCGGCGCGGTGAACTACCTCAAGCTGGCCGGCGTGGTGCTGTGCGGCTGGCAGATGGCGCGCGCCCTGATGGTGGCCCAGGACAAGCTAGACAGCGATCCGGCGTTTTTCACCGCCAAGGTGGTCACCGCCCGCTTCTACGCCGAATCGGTGCTGACACAGGCGCCCGGCCTGGCCCGGGGCATCTGCCTTTCCGGCCCGACCACCAACCGCATGCCGGTTGCTCTGTTCTGAACCGCTGGCTGCGCTTGCCGCAGCTTTACGCAAGAAATTGAATTGTTTTTTTAATGGAGGATGAAGCATGAGCTCTGAAATGTATGCCCGGATTCGAACGAATCCGAAATTCAAGGAACTGGTCAGCAAGCGCGAGCGGCTGGCCTGGACACTCACCGGCATCGTGCTGGTGCTGTTTTTCGGGCTGTTCCTGACGGTGGCCTTCAACCCGTCGGTGCTGGCGATCCGGCTGGGCGACAGTTTTGTCACCACCGGCCTGGTGATTGGCCTTTTCGAATTCGTCCTGTTCTGGGCATTGACGGCGTATTACGTCATCCGCGCCAATTCGGAGTTTGACGCGCTGACCGAAGCGCTGCTTCAAGAATCCATGAAAGCAAAAAAATGATGAAAACTTTTCTCAAGCTGGCCGCTGGCCTGCTGGCCCTGGGCGCCACCGGCGCGGCAATGGCTGCCGGCGCGGTGGACATCACGCAAAAGCAGCCGCTCAACGTTCCTGCCATCATCATGTTCGCCGTGTTTGTCGGCATGACGCTGGGCATCACCTACTGGGCGGCCAGCCGCACCAAGACGGCGTCGGACTTCTACACCGCAGGCGGCGGCATCACCGGCTTTCAAAATGGCCTGGCGATGGCCGGCGACTACATGTCGGCTGCCACCCTGCTCGGCCTGACCGCGCTGGTGTTCACCAACGGCTACGACGGCTATCTGTTCATGATCGCCTTCTTTGTCGGCTGGCCCGTCATCCTGTTTTTGATGGCCGAACGGCTGCGCAACCTGGGCAAGTTCACCTTTGCCGACATCACGTCTTACCGGCTGGACCAGGGCAAGGTCCGCACGATGGCGGCCATCGGCTCGCTGACGGTGGTGTGCTTTTACCTGATCGTGCAGATGGTCGGCGCCGGCCAGCTGATCAAGCTGCTGTTCGGGCTGGACTACCACATCGCCGTGATCGTGGTCGGTTGCCTGATGGTCGTTTACGTGACCTTCGGCGGCATGGTCGCCACCACCTGGGTGCAGATCATCAAGGCGTGTTTGCTGCTGTTCGGCGGCACGGTCATCACCGTGCTGGCGTTTTCGCAGTTCGGCTTCAGCTTCAACACGCTGGCGGCCAAGACGATTGAAATCCACAAGCTCAAAGACATGCTGTTTGCCCCCGGCAAGCTGCTGCAGGACCCGGTCAATGCCATTTCGCTGGCTCTGGGTCTGATGTTCGGCCTGGCCGGTCTGCCGCACATCCTGATGCGCTTTTTCACCGTCAACAATGCCAAGGAAGCGCGTAAATCGGTGCTGTATGCCGCCGGATTTGTCGGTTTCTTCTTCAACGTGATTTTGCTGATGGGCCTGTGCGCCATCGTTATCGTCGGCACCAACCCAGACTTCTTTGAAGGCGGCACGGTAGGCGGCAAGATCATCGGCGGCGGCAACATGGTGGCCATGCACCTGGCCAAGGCGGTGGGCGGCGACCTGTTGCTCGGCTTCCTGGCAGCGGTGGCGTTTGCGACCATCCTGGCCGTGGTGTCGGGTCTGGCTTTGGCCGGCGCGTCGGCCATCTCGCACGACCTGTATGCCCGCGTGATCAAAAAAGGAAATGTGTCCGAAGCGCAGGAAATCAAGGTGTCCAAAATGGCGTCGTTCGGCATCGGCCTGATCGCAGTGGTGCTGGGCATTGCGTTTGAAAAGCAGAACGTGGCCTTCATGGCCGCGCTGGCCTTCGGCATTGCAGCGGCGGGCAACTTCCCGGTGCTGTTCCTGTCGATGTACTGGAAAGACCTGACCACGCGCGGCGCGCTGGCGGCCGGTTACGGCGGCTTGACGGCTGCGGTGGTGCTGGTGGTGCTGTCCAAATCCGTCTGGGTGACCGTGCTCGGCTACGAAACAGCGATCTTCCCGTATGACCAGCCGGCCCTGTTTGCCATGCCTCTGGCTTTCCTGCTGGGTTATGTGTTCTCCATCACCGACAAGAGCCCGCGCGCCGCCAAGGAGCGCCTGGCTTATGCAGACCAGTGGGTTCGCGCCCAGACCGGCTTTGGCGCCGATGGTGCCGTCAGCCACTGACCGGCCCCTGAGACCCTGAAAAAGCCCCGAAGTTCGGGGCTTTTTTTTGCTGTCGTTCGCATGGCGATGGTTCAGGCAAGGCTGCAAGCAACGGCAGGTCAAGCGCGACGGTTCAGGAACTTACCTCATCCATTGCTGCAGGTCGTCCTACTGTCGAGGCTTGCGGTAACCTACTTGCAATGTGCTGCCCGGCAAGCGATAGTTCCCTGAAGACTGCAACTGAAAGGAAAACATGAAACAGCTGAAAACGATGGCGATCCTGGGGGCCCTGTTTTTATCAGGCTGCGCTGCGCCGCCCTTGCCGCCCACGGCTGCCGCCGTTGCAACGCCAGCCCCCTCGGCCGGCAAAGCCGCACTGATGGCACAGTCCCGCGAACTTCGCACCAAAATCACCGAACGCAAGCAGAAAATCACGGTTTTTGAAGTCATGCTCACCGACGTCGAGCGACGCGCAGCCAGGGCCCAGATCGACTTGACCTACCTTCCCAACACCAATGTCGAGCCAGAAGTTGCCACGCAACGCACGGTTCCGGATCGCCTGTCTGTGGCAGTCAGGCCTTCTCCGGTCGCCGCATCCGCCGCAACCGCTGCAAACACGATGGCCGCAAAACCGTCCGTGAAAAAACGGCCAGCGCGAAAGCCACCCTTGAAAAAGAAAAGAATACGGCGGAAATGACACCTTGCCACAGCCATGGCGTTGGCACAAACCCGAACCGCGTGCTGGTCAAACCTTTAGCCTTGAAGGATGGACCATACAAGAAAAAAGCCCCGAGTAGATGAACTACTCGGGGCTTTTTATTTGGCGGAGAGGGTGGGATTCGAACCCACGGTACCTTGCGGTACGCCTGATTTCGAGTCAGGTACATTCGGCCACTCTGCCACCTCTCCAGTGTGTGGTGGGCGCAATTCTAGCAGGCTGGTTGACTGTTTCTGGCTTGCTTCAGGCGGCAGGCGCTGAAAGAGTCGCCATGCCGCCCATGTAGGGCTGCAACACCGCCGGAATATCGACACCGCCGTCGGCGCGCTGGTAGTTTTCCAGCACCGCCACCAAGGTGCGGCCGACAGCCAGGCCAGAGCCATTCAGGGTGTGGACGAATTCGTTCTTGCCTTGCGCGTTCTTGAAGCGCGCTTGCAGGCGGCGCGCCTGGAAGGCTTCGCAGTTGGACACCGAACTGATCTCGCGATAGGTGCTTTGCGCCGGCAGCCACACTTCCAGGTCATAGGTCTTGGTCGCGCCAAAGCCCATGTCGCCGGTGCACAGCAGCATGACGCGGTACGGCAGGCCGAGCTTTTGCAGGATGGCCTCGGCATGGCCGGTCATGGCTTCGAGCGCTTCATAGCTTTTCTCGGGATGGACGATCTGCACCATCTCGACTTTGTCAAACTGGTGCTGGCGGATCATGCCGCGCGTGTCACGGCCATAGCTGCCGGCTTCGGAGCGAAAACACGGCGTGTGGGCGGTGAACATCAGCGGCAATTGCGCTTCCTGGATGATTTCGTCGCGCACCAGATTGGTCAGCGGCACCTCTGAGGTCGGGATCAGGTACAGCGCGGCATTCTCGGCCTGCCCTTCCTGGCCGCCTTTTTTGACCGCAAACAGGTCTTCCTCGAACTTGGGCAACTGGCCGGTGCCGCGCAGCGAGTCGCTGTTGACGATGTAGGGCACGTAGCATTCGGTGTAGCCATGCTCGGCCGTCTGCACGTCGAGCATGAACTGCGACAGGGCGCGGTGCAGGCGCGCCAGCGGGCCTTTCATGACGGTGAAACGCGAGCCCGTCAGCTTGGTGCCCAATTCAAAGTCCAGCCCCAGCGGCTGGCCGACATCGACATGGTCTTTGGGCTCAAAGGTCAAGGCCGCCGGCTCGCCGCCCAGGCCTTCAAACGGGCTCCACTTGCGCACCTCGACATTGCCGGCCTCGCCGATGCCCAGCGGCACGCTGTCGTGCGGCAGGTTGGGAACGGCCAGCAGCAGCGCCTG
>JBBSRS010000174.1:0-5911 GCA_038242795.1 Burkholderiales bacterium | reverse complement strand
GCAATTTGGCGTCAAGCTGCACCTGCGGCTTGCCGTCGATCCAGCCTGCTTCGCCCTGGGCGGTCAAGCTGCCGCCGGTGCCTTTTTCACCTGCGCCCTGAAGGGTGAATTCGTCGATCCGCATGCGGGTACCGTCCAGCCGGGCGCGCAGGCGGCCATTGCCGAACTCGATGCCATCGACGACCGAGCGCAATGCCAGGTCATTGGCTTGCAGGTCGCCTGCCAGGCGGGGGGCTGCACGCGTTCCACTGATGACGACGGCGGCGCCGAGCGAGCCGCGCAGGCGCCAGCCAGGCGGCGCCAGCAAGGACCAGACGCCGATACGCGGCAGTTGTGCCCGAAACTGGCCGCTCAGTGGCGCGTCTTCCGGCCAGAGCCATCCGCCGATGGCGGCCTGCCCGTCGGCAGCGCGCGTCAGCCGTGTTTTGAGCTGACCACTGGCCGTGCCGGCCCGTTCGCTGTCCCACACCAAGGCAAGGCTCAACGCGTCGCCTGCGGTTTCCAGTGAAAGACGGGCCTGCTTGATGCCGGCTGCCACGCGCGCCGAATTGCCTTGAACGCCTTCGGCCTGCACGGTGATGTCGCCGCTGCGGCGCGCCAGGCTGGCCTTGAACTGCAAAGTGTCCCCGAGCACGGCATCCCATTGACCGTCAAATACCAGGCTGCCGCCCAGTCCCGCCCCCTTCATTTGCGGACCGGCAAGCAATTCAACCCAGGCGATCGGCAGGCCGGTGATTTTTCCAGCGGTCACGAGTTCGCCGGATCGCCAGCGCACGGGCTGCCAGGAGAGTGTGGCCTGAGACGGCACAGCGCCAGACGCCTGGGTGGATGGCGCCGTCAACAGCGCTTCGCCAGCGCCACTTTCAAAGGCGCCGCCCTTGCGCGTGGGAGTCCACTTGAGCGGCAGCGGACCGCGCGTGGCCAGCCGCCAGGCACCGGCACCCAGGGCGGGGTCTTCAACGCTCAGGCTCAATTGCCTGACCACGGCTTGCCAGGGCATCTCGTTCAGGCCGGCATTGGCGTTGCCTGCCGCTGGCAGGCGCCCGCCATCGCCTGCCAGTTCCAGCGCATAGCGGCGCTGGTTGATTTCAACGCGGCCCTGCGCTTGCAATTGCGCCTGGCTCAAGCGGCCGGACAGCGAGGCGCGCAGTGCACGGATTTTCAGCAGGCTTGCGTCGGTTGCAGCCGCCGCAATGGGCACTGCGGGCGTTGCTGGGATGGCTTTTGCCTGTCTCACTGCCTTGGGGGTGGCAGCGATCCAGTCCAGCGACGGCACTTCCAGTGTGGCCTGCACCTCAGGGTTCTGCCAGCCGCCTTTCCAGCGCGCCTGAAGTCCGGCATTGCCACTGGCGGAGGCGTTCAAGGCGACAGCCGGCATGCCGGGAAGTTTTTGCAGCCAGCGCAGGGCCTGTGCTGCATCGCCAGCCTGCAGTTGCAACTCGCCGTCGCCGCTGGTGGGCCGCAAGGCGCCCTTGAACCGGGCGTTCAGGCCAGGTGCCGTCAGGTCGAGAACGCCCTGTCCGGCTTTTTCCGTGGGCTGGACTTCGATCTGGCCCTTGAGTTCGGCATCGTCGGTGCGCACCTGCAGCGCCGACAGCGCCAGGGTGCCGCCCGATTGCTGTGCGTTCCAGGTGCCTGTGGCCTTCGCGTCACGCAGGCGCAACTGCTGCAAAAAGTTGTTCTGTCCCGAATGGGTTCTGGGCGCTGGCCTGCTGCCGGCTGCGTTGGTGCCAGACACGGTCTGGACGCTGGCATCGAACCGCAGGCTGGCGCCCTGGCCGCTGGCGTCGGCCTTGCCGTCCAGCGGCAGGGGCGCCAGCTGGGTGTGCAGTTGGGCCGGGTTGATGCGCCTGAGCGTGGCATCGATTTTCCAGGTCGGTTCGGGCGTGGACGGCGCTGCGGCTGAATTTTCGCCAGCGGGCGACGGCTGGGTCCATTGGCCGCTGGCCAGCAGTTCGCCGCCAGCCAGTTGCGCCTTGAGGCTGCGCACCATGGCGGCGCCATTGCGCCATTCGCCCTGGCTGTCGAGTTGCTCCAGCGGCAGGCGCTGCTGGTCCCAGGGACCAGGCAGGGCGTTGACGAGTTTGAGTTGCAAAGCCCAGGCCTGCAGGGCGGAAGAGGGCGTGGCGGGGACGCTGTTTTCAAGCGGCCGGACACTGGCGCTGCCGGTGAGCAGCGTTTGCGGCAAAGAGGGCATCAGGGCTGCGATGTCCAGGTCGCGGAAGGTGGCGTCGGCTTGCGGCAAGGGCTGCGCCGCCCAGGGCATGACGCGAGCGGTCACGCTGGCCTGGGGTTGTCCGGATGGTTTTTGTTCGCCGCCAGCCGCTGTGTTGACATGCAGTTCGGCGTTGACCAGCAGCTCGGTCAAGGGTCCCTTGGCGGTCGCCTGGAATGCCAGCGGCACGGATGCTGCACTGTTGGGGATGGCCGCGTCGAGCGCCCCTGACAGGTTTGCATCGAGGGTCAGCGGACTGGTGGCCGTCAGTGCGGCGCGTCCGCTGTAGCGACCCTTGGCAATGTTCAGACTTTTCAGGTCAAGCTGATGCTGCAGGCCGGTATAAACATAGTTTCCCGCAATTGCGGAAGCCGTGAATGCGGTCTTGCCTGTCAGCTGGAACTGGCCGACCGAGAATTCCTCCAGCGCAATCCGCAAGGGGAGGCCCAGCGCGTTGGGCGGTGCTGACGGTGTGGGGGCTGGAGGACGCACATCAGTGACCTCAACGCTGGCAGCGGCAAGTCGGTCAAGCTTGAGCGTTCCCTGGAGCAGCGACCAGGGCTGCCAGGCCAGGCTGACGTCGCGCGCATTGACGGTGAGGCCGTCCTGCTGCCAGCGCAACGTGTCAACATGCCCGCCCGCCCGCAAGGAGCCCGTTGCTTTTCCAACGGTCAGCGGCTGCGACTGGCCGACCCAGCGCAGCCCCTTGTGCAGCGAGCCTTCGGTGCCGGCCCACCACCACAGCGTGCCCGTCGTGCCAACGGCCAGCGTGACAAGCCCGGCGGCTGTCCATGCAGCCGCTTTCAGCCATCGCCTCTCTGGCTTGGCGGCAACAGCCGGCGAGTTCTCGGGCGTGATGGGTGCAGCCATCAGAAAACGAAACCGACGCTGATGTGCAGGCGTGCCTGCTTGACCTTCAGGCCATAGGCCAGGTCAATCTGCAGGGGACCGATCGGGCTTTTCCAGCGAACGCCGGTTCCGACACCGAAGGACGGCCGCAGGTCTTGCGGCTTGTCCGCCACCGCGCCGGCGTCTACGAAGACGGTGTGTTCGAATTCGCTGGACCGGCCCCTCAGCGTGATGGGACGCTGCCACTCGACGCTGCCGATCGCCAGGTACCGGCCCGGCCCAATCACGCCGTTGGCCAGCGCAATGCCGATGTCACGGTAACCGTAGCCCCGCACCGTGTTGTCGCTGCCGGTGCGAAACAGCTGGGTGGCCGGGATATTCGCCGTGTCCTTGGCCAGGACCGCGCCGGCTTCCGCTCGCATGGCAATCCGGCCGTTTTCCAGGGGCTTGATGCCCAGCCAGCGGCCCACCGTGCGGGTGAATGGCTGGCGGTCTTCACCCAGCGTGGTGCCGGCACCCAGCTCAACGCCGAGTGCATAGCCCCGGCTGGGAAACGGCAGGCTGTCAAAGTAACGGCCCGTCCAGACGTAGTTGGCCGTCAACGCCGAACCATCGCCGGTTGCGGACGCTGAATTGCCCAAAAGACCTGCGCCCTGCACGCTGGCCCGGTCGTATTGCACATAGATGTTGCGGTCTATCCGGTCGCCAATTTGCGAGCGACCAAACCGCAGGCGCTGCGCCTGTGTGATCAATTCCTTGTCATTGATGCGCTCGGCACGCGCCAGAACGCCCCAGCGCCAGTTCGCCTCGTCGGGGATGGAGGTCCATTCGGTCTGGGCAAACGGCGATTTTTTTTCCAGCTGGAGCTTGGTGGTGGCGCGCCAGCCAATGCCGGGCACCCGGAGGTGCGTGTGCTCCACCGAGGCACGCGGCCCGCTGTCGGTGGTCACGCCGACACCCAGAATGATTTTTTGCAGCCTGGCTTCGCGCACTTGCACCTGCACGGGAACCGCCAGCGGGTCGTTCTCGGGATTGATGAAGACATCGGCCGAATCAAAGTAGCCGCTGGACGCGAGGCGCAGCTGTGCCTCGACCAGCCGGTTCAGGTCGTAGACCTCACCCGGGTTCAGCCGTGCCAGACGGGGCACCAGCACCGGGTCGTAGCGCTCCACGCCGCTGACCTGCATCGGGCCCAGCCGGTACAGCGGGCCGGAATCCAGGTCCACCCGCAGGCTGGCCATGTGGCTCGGTGCGTCCACGTCGGCCAGGCTTCCCGCCAGCCGGCCCGCCGGGTAACGCCTGGCCACCAACTGGCGCAGGGCCTGGGTCTTGGCGCTGCTCCAGCCCTCCTGGGTGAACGGCTGGCCTGTCGGAAGGCGCCAGTCGCGTTCGATTTCGGTGCGTTGCGCGATGGCGTCGCTGTCAGGTGAGTCGGCAATGTCACCGGCAAAGGTCATGGCCACCGGGCCAATGGTTGTGGCTTGCCCCGGGTCGACCGCCACCACGATGACGGGCCGTTCGTTGACACCGCCTTCGCGGGTGATGCGGATGTCGGGGCTGAAGTAACCGAGCGTGCCAACCAGGTTGCGCACATTGCGCTCGGCCAGCACGATCAGGCGCTCGAGTTCGACATCGTCCAGATCGGTCACGGCCCGGTAACGCTGCAGTTCCATGTGCTTTTCAAGCATCTCGCGCACCGTGGATGGTGCGCGGACCGTGATGTCGAATGCCGTGACCTCGGGTTGGGCGCTGGTCGGACCCACGGAACCCGGGGGCGTGTCGACGGGCGCGATATTTTCAGGGGGAGGCGCAGGGGGAGGCGCGGTTTGCTGAACATTCGAGGGCGGTGTTGACCCCGAAGACATGGCCGTGCCGGCAGGCCCTGAAGAGGCGGGCGTTTGCGCCCGGGCAGAAGGCCCTGAAATCAGGGCAGCGAGGGCAAACGAAACAAATACAAGACGGGAAGGTCCTGCCATCGCCCCGGCGGTCCTGGGCGCGCAGTGGGTGCTGAAATGGATCACGGGCGCGAGTTTACTTCGACATTATTTCGAGAGCAGCCGAATGGCCTCTTCAAGCCCTTTGAGGGTCAGGGGATACATGCGCTGGCCCATCAACTGCTGAATCACGCTGATGCTCTGGCGGTATTGCCAGATGCCCTGCGGCTCGGGGTTGATCCAGGCGAACTTTGGAAAGGCATTGGTCAGCCGCTGCAGCCATTCGGCGCCGGCTTCCTCGTTGTTGTATTCGACGCTGCCGCCCGCCTGCAAAATTTCGTAGGGGCTCATGGTGGCGTCCCCGACGAAAATCAGTTTGTAGTCCTTGTTGTACTTGCGGATGATGTCCCAGGTCGGAAATTTTTCGGCAAAACGGCGGCGGTTGTTCTTCCACATGAAGTCATACACGCAGTTGTGGAAGTAATAGAACTCCAGGTGCTTGAATTCGGCCTTGACGGCCGAAAACATTTCTTCCACCCGGTGGATGTGGTCGTCCATGGTGCCGCCCACGTCCATCAGCAGCAGCACCTTCACGTTGTTGTGCCGCTCGGGCACCATCTTGATGTCCAGCCAGCCGGCATTGGCGGCGGTGGAGCGGATGGTGTCGTCCAGGTCGAGTTCTTCCTGGTTGCCCTGCCGGGCGAACTTGCGCAGGCGGCGCAACGCCACCTTGATGTTGCGCGTGCCGAGTTCCTGCGTGTCGTCGTAGTCCTTGTAGGCGCGCTGGTCCCAGACCTTGACGGCGCTGCGGTTGCGGCTTTTTTCCTGGCCGATGCGGATGCCTTGCGGGTTGAAGCCGTTGGCGCCAAAGGGCGAGGTGCCGCCGGTGCCTATCCATTTGCTGCCGCCTTCG
>JBBSRS010000173.1:0-5948 GCA_038242795.1 Burkholderiales bacterium | reverse complement strand
CTGCTTCGATTTTGGCCAGCCAGGCGTCGAACGCTTCCCAGGTCAGGATGGTGTCGTAAAGCAGGTTGCTGGCGCCACCGGCCACAGGCGCGTCAAGCAGCGCAGCCGCCTTGTCCTTGCCTTCGTCGTCGTCAAACAGCCCGGGCGAATCCGCAGGCGCCGCCTTGGGGCGAGGCTTGCGGCGCTCGGCACCGCCGACCAGTTCGGGCGGCGTGCTTTCAGCGTCAATCTGGCCAGCCAGCCCCTTGAAACCATATTTAAGGTAAAAAGTCCTCAATGCGTTTGTCTGCTGTGCACCCATAGCTATTGATTCCATAGCGGGAAGGCCGTCGATGTAGTCGGCCAGGTCACAGTCTTTCTTGATGGTCAGCAACGCGCGGCCCTTGGGCAGCCAGTCCAGCGACTTGCGCAGGTTCTCGCCGACGATGCCCTTGACCTCATCGGCACGCGCCACCAGCGCATCGAGCGAGCCGTATTCCAGCAGCCACTTAACAGCGGTTTTCGGGCCGACCTTCGGCACGCCCGGCACGTTGTCCACGGCGTCGCCGACCAGCGTCTGGTAATCGACCATCAGGCGCGGCGGCACGCCGAACTCGGCCTCGACGCCGGCCAGGTCGCGGCGGCGGTCGTTCATGGTGTCGATGACGGTGATGTGCTCGTCCACCAACTGGCTCAAATCCTTGTCGCCGCTGGAAATGATGACCTCGATGCGCTGGGCGGACGCCATGCAGGCCAGCGTGCCGATGACGTCGTCGGCCTCGACGCCGGGCACGGCCATCACTTTCCAGCCCAGCAGTTGCACCACCGCGTGGATCGGCTCGACCTGGCTGCGCAGGTCGTCGGGCATGGGGGAGCGCTGGGCCTTGTAGTCGGGATACAGCGCGTCGCGAAAGGTCGGGCCCTTGGCATCGAACACGCACACCGCGTAGTCGGCCCGCACGTCCTTGCGCAATTTTTGCATCATGTTGACCATGCCGCGGATCGCGCCGGTGGCCGGGCTGTGCGGATCGCCCGGGTTGACGCGCAAATCGGGCATGGCATGAAAGGCGCGGTACAGGTAGCTGGAGCCATCGACCAGCAGCAAGGTTTTTTTGTCAAGGGTCATAGGGCGAGATTGTCGGGGAAATCGACCAGACGCTGGCGGCCCGCCAACGCAGCCCTGCGGTGGCCATTCGGAAAGGGACTGGCGCCTGCCTGCAAAGACCATTTGGCAAGCAGCAATGGCCTTTTATTCCTGCGTGGGCCGGGCTTCGCACGCCTACAATGCCGGCATGAAAACCGCCCTTCGCCTCTTTTTTGTTGCTGCCCTTGCAGCGCTGCCGCTGGCTGCGGCCGTGGCTCAAACGCCGGCACCCGCCGAGGCCGCAGTCCGGGAAAAACAGGCCCGGCCCGACAGGAAGATCGAACGCATCCGAACCGAAGATGGCGGCACGCGCATCGACGAGTTGCGCGTCGGTGGCGAAACCCAGCAAATCACGGTGCAACCCAAGACCGGCGGCGCCGCGTACGAGGTCATGCCGGCCGAAGGCGCCCGGGGCACGGCGCCTGCCGCCACCAGCAACGACACCAACGGTTCGCGCGTCTGGAATGTGCTGAAGTTCTGATTCCCGGTTTCCGCCTTTTTTCTTTTTTCCAGTACAAGGTTCTTTTTCACGCATGGCCGTATTCACCGAGGTCTCGTTTGACGAGGCTGCAGCGTTCTTGCGCTTTCTGGGTTTGGGTCAGCTGCAGCACCTCAAAGGCGCATCAGGCGGCATTGAAAACACCAATTATTTCGCCGACACCGACCAGGGCCAGTTTGTGCTGACGCTGTTCGAACGCCTGACGTTCGAACAATTGCCGTTTTACCTGCACCTGATGAAGCACCTGGCGACGCTTGGCATTCCCGTGCCCAACCCGGCGCCCGACGCCAAGGGCCATCTGCTGCACCGACTCAAGGACAAGCCCGCCGCCGTGGTGAACAAGCTGCGTGGCCACAGCGAACTGGCGCCCACACCGGCCCATTGCGCCGGCGTTGGCGACATGCTGGCCCGCCTGCACCTGGCCGGCCTCGACTACCAGCGCCAGCAGCCCAATCTGCGCGGCCTGCCGTGGTGGAACGAAACCGTGCCGGTGGTGCTGCCCCACCTGGATGAAGACCAGCGCAGCCTGATTCTGGGCGAGCTGGCGTATCAAAACCATGTGGCCGCGTCGCCCGGCTACCGCAGCCTGCCGCGCGGCGTCATCCATGCCGACCTGTTCCGCGACAACGTCATGTTTGAAAACGGCCGGCTCACGGGATTTTTCGATTTTTACTTTGCTGGCTGCGACACCTTTTTGTTCGACATCGGCATCTGCCTGAACGACTGGTGCATTGCGCTGGAAAGCGGCAAGCTTGACACCGCCCGTGCCGATGCCTTCATGGCGGCCTACCAAAAGGTCCGGCCCCTGACGGCGCAGGAACGCACGCTGCTGCCCGCCATGCAGCGCGCCGGTGCACTGCGCTTCTGGGTGTCGCGGCTGTGGGATTTCCACCTGCCGCGCGATGCGGCCATGCTGAAAGCCCATGACCCGGGCCATTTCGAGCGCGTGCTGCGCGAACGGCTGGCACAGCCCTATCTTTTGTAGCCCCTGCCATGAAATTGAACATTGTTCCCGCCCGCACCGGCCTGACCTGGGTCAAGCTGGGCATCACGACCTTCATCAAGCAACCGCTGGCCATGGCCGGCCTGTTCTTCATGTTCATGGCGATGCTGTCAATTGCCACGCTGGTGCCTTTTATCGGCTCGGCCCTGGCCCTGGCGTTGCTGCCCGCCGCCACGCTGGGCCTGATGGCGGCGACCCAGGAAGCGGCCAAAGGCAAGTTCCCGATGCCGTCGATCCTGATCAGCGCCTTTCGCGCCGGCCAGCAGCAGATGCGCGCCATGATGGTGCTGGGCGGGCTGTATGCCGCAGGGTTCCTGGCGCTGATGGGCATTTCGGCACTGGTCGATGGCGGGCAGTTTGCCAGCCTGTACCTGGTGGGTGGCAAGATCACCGAAGAGCTGGTGCTGCAGGACAGCTTCCAGATGGCAATGTGGGTGGCGATGGCGCTGTACCTGCCGCTGTCGCTGCTGTTCTGGCATGCGCCGGCACTGGTCCACTGGCATGGCGTGTCGCCGGTCAAGAGCCTGTTTTTCAGCGCCATGGCCTGCTACAAAAACTTTGGCGCCTTCACCCTCTTTGGCCTGGCCTGGAGCGGCGTGTTCGTGCTGGCGGCCATCACGGTGTCGCTGATTGCCACGCTGCTGGGCAACCCGATGCTGGCCACCGTCGCGATGTTCCCGGTGGCGCTGGTGATCGTCGCCATGTTCTTCACCTCGATTTACTTCACCTTTCGCGACTGTTTTTCGGAGACGGACGAACTGCTGATCGACGAACCGGCCTGAATCCCGAAGCGCTCCGGCGCTAAATCACCGTCAGCTTGGCCACGCCCAGCGCCAGCCATTTCACCCCGTGCCGGGTGAAATTGATTTTTGCCCGGGCGTCGTCACCCGTGCCTTCGAGCATTTCAACCCGGCCTTCGCCAAACTTGGCATGGAACACATTGGTTCCGTTTTTCAGCCCGTGCGAAGGCGTGCTTTTTTGCGCCGGCACGGGTGGGCTGGCCATATGCTCTGCACTGCCGGATTTTGAAGCAAACAGGCTGCTGGCCCAGTCGCCACGGCCATTCCCTGCTCCTGAATTATTAGCGCCAAAGCCCGATGAAAACCCCTGCTTCTTCGGTGTGATCCATTTCAGCGCGGCGTCGGGCAGTTCGTCATAAAACCGGCTTTTGACGTTGTAGCGCGTCTGGCCATGCAGCATGCGGGTCTGCGAATGGCTCAGATACAGCCGCTTTCTGGCGCGCGTGATGGCGACGTACATCAGCCGGCGCTCTTCCTCGATGCCGCCGGCGTCGCTCAAGGCGTTTTCATGCGGAAAAATGCCGTCTTCCAGGCCGGTGATGAACACACAGTCGAATTCCAGCCCCTTGGACGAATGCACCGTCATGAGCTGCACCGCATCCTGGCCGGCGAGCGCCTGGTTGTCGCCGGCTTCCAGCGCGGCATGGGTCAGAAAAGCGACCAGCGGCGACAGCGTTTCGCCGGTCTCCAGGTCAGGCGCCAGCCCTTCGGGCGAAGGCAGGTCAATCACCGGCGCGCTCAGGTCCAGCCCCTGGCTGGCGGGCGACTGGCTCAAGCTGGCGCCCAGTTCATCGACCGGCAAGGCGACCGCATCCCGGCCAAAACCTTCGTGGCTGACAAAAGCCTCGGCCGCATTCACCAGCTCGGCCAGGTTTTCCAGCCGGTCCTGGCCGTCCTTGTCGGTTCTGTAATGCTCTTCCAGGCCACTGTGCTGCAGCACGAGTTCGATGATTTCGCGCAGCGTGGCGCCTTCGGTCTGTTCGCGCACCACGTCCAGCTTCGCCACAAACGCGCCCAGGTTGGTGCCGGCCTTGCCCGGCACCGCGCTCACGCCGTCATGCAGCGAGCAGCCGGAGGCGCGTGAAATGTCCTGCAGCTGCTCGATGGTGCGGGCGCCGATGCCGCGCGGCGGAAAGTTCACCACGCGCATGAAGCTGGTGTCGTCGTTCGGGTTGTCGAGCAGGCGCAAATACGCCAGCGCGTGCTTGATTTCGGCGCGCTCGAAAAACCGCAGGCCGCCATAGACGCGATAAGGAATCCCCGCATTGAAAAGCGCGGTTTCCGTCACCCGGCTTTGCGCGTTGCTGCGGTACAGCAGCGCGATTTCCTTGCGCTCGGTGCCGTCCCGCACCAGTTGCTTCACCTCATCGACAAACCACTGCGCCTCGGCAAAATCACTGGCCGATTCATGCACCCGCACCGGTTCGCCCGGCCCGGCTTCGGTGCTCAGGTTCTTGCCCAGGCGGTGGGTGTTGTGGCTGATCAGCTCGTTGGCCGTGTCCAGGATGTTGCCGAAGCTGCGGTAGTTGCGCTCCAGCTTGATCTGGTGCGTCACCTCGAACTCGCGCACAAAGTCGGCCATGTTGCCGACGCGCGCGCCGCGAAAGGCATAGATGCTCTGGTCGTCGTCGCCCACCGCCACCACCGAGCCGCCCGGCATGCCCTGCACGCTGTGCGCAGCGTCTTCGCCCTGCCCGGCCAGCATCTTGATCCAGGCGTATTGCAGCTTGTTGGTGTCCTGGAACTCGTCGATCAGGATGTGCCGGAAACGCCGCTGGTAATGCTCGCGAACGGGCGGGTTGTCCCGCAGCAGCTCGTAGCTGCGCAGCATCAGCTCGCCAAAATCGACCACGCCTTCTCGCTGGCACTGCGCTTCATACAGCGCGTAAATCTCGGCTTTCTTGCGGCTGTCCTCGTCGCGCACCGGCACGTCCCTGGCGCGCTGGCCGTCTTCCTTGCAGGCGGCGATGAACCACTGCAGTTGCTTGGGCGGGAAGCGGTCGTCGTCTACATTGAACTGCTTGCACAGCCGCTTGATGGCCGACAGCTGGTCTTGCGTGTCCAGGATCTGGAAGGTCGAAGGCAGATTGGCCAGCTTGTAGTGCGCCCGCAGGAAGCGGTTGCACAGGCCGTGGAAGGTGCCGATCCACATGCCGCGCACATTGATCGGCAGCATGGCCGACAGGCGGGTGAGCATTTCCTTGGCCGCCTTGTTGGTGAAGGTCACCGCCAGGATGCCGCTGGACGACACCTGGCCGGTTTGCAGCAGCCAGGCGATGCGCGTGGTCAGCACGCGGGTCTTGCCCGAGCCGGCTCCCGCGAGGATCAAGGCATGCGTGGCCGGCAGCGTGACGGCGGCGAGTTGCTCCGGGTTGAGGTTGTGCAGCAGCGGCGATGGGGACAATGGGGAAATGGCTTCTGAGAACATCGCTTATTGTAGAAAGTCCGTCTGCGCCCTGCCACCCGCATGGCCTGAACCCGCGCTTGCGGCGGCACCGGCGCGGGGCTTTGCAGCGCCAGTCG
>JBBSRS010000172.1:0-5982 GCA_038242795.1 Burkholderiales bacterium | reverse complement strand
AAGTGGGCCATAAGTCCAGCCTGCTTGCTACGCTTTCGATAGCTGCCTACGCATATGCAGCATGCGCGAAAATCCTTTTTGATGCTTAAACTGGCTTTTACCGACCTGAACGAGCACGCCGCTGCGCAGCCCGCCTACAACATGCGCAGCGTTTGCAGATTGCCTGCTGCCACGGCGCTAAAACCCGCCGAAATCCGCGCGTCCTGCGCGGCGGTTTGCCAGAAGGCCATAGCCAGTTCCCTGGCCTGGGTCCACTGGTCAAGCGTCGCGGCGCTGGGTTGCAGCGGGCGGGCGGCAAAATCGCGCGCCACCAGTTCGCCGCCCATCGGCGCGTACAGCATGGGCAGCATGTCGTAGGTGGGTGACAGCCGCCAGTCGTCGTCCTCAAGCAGCAGGGAAATATTGCCGTAATGGCGGTCGGTGTTGGCGATCAGCACGCCGTAGGCTTCCAGCAAGCGCAGGTGCGCCGCGTCTAGCGGCCGCAAGAGTGAACGCGCTTCCATGCGGCCGGCAGTGGCGGCCCAGTTGTCTTCCTGGCCGACGTATTGCGCGTCATAGACCTGCAGCGACACCATGCCGATGCGCCCGGCGGCCGTGCGGTCAAAGCGCTCGGACTCCAGGAACATGCGACCTTCGATCAAAAACACCTGCGTGCGGGCGGCGGGCAGACCCGCGCCGGCCAGGGTTTGCAGCGCCAGGTGCTCGCACACCAGCAGGTCGCGGGTGCGCTGGTCCACGTCGGAGTCGCCTGCGGGCGAGAACTTGACAATCACCGCGCGGCCATCTGTCAACGTGCAGAACTTGGGCTGCTCGCCACCCGCCGACGAACCTGGCAGCGCGCCCTGCATGGCCTGCTGTGCCAGGCGCGGGTAGTCGACGCTGGAGGCCGCCCGCGAAGCGCGTTCGCCCAGCGTGTGAAAGCGCTCAAACGCTGGCTCGCCCACGATCAGGTTGCCGGGCAGGTCGTCGCCAAAGCCGGCCAGCGCCTTGAGCGCGTCTTCGGCGCTCCAGTGGCGCGGATCGGCCGCCAGCCCCAGGGCGGGATGGGTGTGGGCAAAGGTGCGGCCCATGAAGCCTTGCGGGCGCATGTCGTCCAGAAACCAGGGCAGGCCGGCGTGCAGTTCGCTCACGCCGTCGGCTTCATCCACCCAGAAGCGCCCGCCCGGCAGCGGCACGATGCGGCCAAACGGCGTGACCTGTCCACACGCATCGACGCGCATCACCGGCAATTCGCGCCCCGCGCCCGGAATGTGGCGCGGCAGCAGGTAGCGCCGCGTCCGCGCCGCGCCGGTCTGGCGCACGTCGCCTGCCGCCAGCAGGGGCGCCAGCGCGCGCGACACGGTGGATTGGCTCACACCCAGCCGGGCCTGCAATTCGGTGCTGGTGGCCACGCCGCCTTGCGCGCGCAGGGCGGCCAGCAGGGTGTCAGTCAGTGCGTGGGTTGCCATGGAAGAGAAAAAGAATAGATTCGTGCATAGATAATTTCAGCGTCCATCGTAGTGAAATTCCTGAATTTTCACACTATTGTGAATAGATACTTTCGAGAAAAATAGGCTAAATCACGGGCAAAAAAAAACGCCCGAAGGCGCCTTTTTTAATCAAAGCGAAGCAGGCTTACTTCGACACGACCCGCGCCATTTCCAGGCACTTGTTGGAGTAGCCCCACTCGTTGTCGTACCAGGCCACGATCTTCACAAACGTGCTGTCCAGCGCAATGCTGGCGTCGGCGTCAAAGATCGAGGTGCGGGTGTCGCCACGGAAGTCGGTCGCGACGACCTTGTCTTCGGTGTAGCCCAGGATGCCTTTCAGGGCGCCTTCGCTTTGCGCCTTCATCTCGGCGCAGATTTCCTTCAGCGTCGCTTCGCTGTTCAGCTCCACGGTCAGGTCGACCACCGACACGTCGGACGTCGGCACGCGGAACGACATGCCGGTGAGCTTCTTGTTCAGCTCGGGAATGACGACGCCGACGGCCTTGGCGGCACCGGTTGACGAAGGGATGATGTTTTCCAGAATGCCGCGTCCGCCGCGCCAGTCCTTGTTGCTCGGGCCGTCAACGGTTTTTTGCGTCGCCGTGGCCGCATGCACCGTGGTCATCAGGCCGCGCTTGATGCCCCATTTGTCGTTCAGCACCTTGGCGACGGGCGCCAGGCAGTTGGTCGTGCAGCTGGCATTGCTGATGATCGCCTGGCCCGCGTAGGTGCTGTCGTTCACGCCGAAAACAAACATCGGCGTGTCGTCTTTCGACGGGGCCGAGAAGATGACCTTCTTGGCACCGGCGGCCAGGTGTTTTTCACCTGCGGCCTTGTCCAGGAACAGGCCGGTGGCTTCCAGCACCACGTCGGCGCCGACTTCGCCCCACTTCAGGTTGGCCGGATCGCGTTCCTGCGTCAGTCGGATTTTCTTGCCGTTGACGATCAGCGTGTTGCCTTCGACCGAGATTTCGCCTTTGAAGCGTCCATGCACCGAGTCGTACTGCAGCATGTAGGCCAGGTAGTGTGGCTCCAGCAAGTCGTTGATCGCGACGATCTCGATGTCGCTGAAGTTCTGAACGGCAGAGCGCAACACGTTGCGGCCGATGCGGCCGAAGCCGTTAATACCCATCTTGATAGTCATTCTCTTTCGCTCCTGTGGTTAACTTTTGATCATCCGTTCAGACGGGACCGCGTGGTTTGCGCAAGGTCAAGGGTGAACGGGTTGCCGGTCCGGTGCCTGTTGGGTGGCACCAGCCCTTACTTCTTGCGCAGCACCTTGCGCACGGTCGCCACGACATTTTCCGGCGTGAAGCCGAAATGCTTGAACAACACGCCCGCCGGTGCCGATTCGCCAAAAGTGTCGATGCCGACGACGGCGGCGCAGCCGTATTTCCACCAGCCGTCGGTGACGCCCATTTCCACGGCGATGCGCGGAATGCCTTCGGGCAGGATTTTCGACTTGTAGGCCGCGTCTTGGCGGTCAAAGGTGGTGTTGCTGGGCATGGACACGACGCGGACAGCGATCTTTTGCGTAGCAAGTTGCTCTTGCGCCTTCAGCGCCAGCTGCACTTCGGAGCCGGTGGCAATGATGACGGCCTGGGCCTTTTTATTAAGCCCGACTTCTGCCGGCTCGGCCAGCACGTAAGCGCCCTTGCTGATCTGGCCGACATCGTCTTTCGGCGCATACGGCAGATTCTGGCGGCTCAGCAGCAAGGCGGTCGGGCGGGTCTTGTTCTGCAACGCCACGGCCCAGGCCACGGCGGTCTCGGCGGTGTCGCCCGGACGCCAGACGTCGAGGTTGGGAATCAGGCGCAGGCTGGCGGCGTGCTCGATGGACTGGTGCGTCGGGCCGTCTTCGCCCAGGCCGATGGAGTCGTGGGTGAAGACGTGAATCACGCGCAGCTTCATCAGCGCGGCCATGCGGATGGCGTTGCGCGAGTAGTCGCTGAACGTCAAAAACGTGCCGCCGTAGGGAATGAAGCCGCCATGCAGCGCCACGCCGTTCATGACCGCCGCCATGCCGAATTCGCGCACGCCGTAGTTGATGTGGCGGCCACCGACCATGCTGCCGTTGGCGGCTTCGGTTTTCACCACATCGCCGTTGGCGTCAAAGCGCAGCGAAGGCGTGGCCTTGGTATTGGTCAGGTTGGAGCCGGTCAGGTCGGCCGAGCCGCCCAGCAGCTCGGGCAGGCCGGCGGTGAACGATTCAAGGGCCAGTTGCGACGCCTTGCGGGACGCCACGTTTTCGGCCCTGGTGTGCGCGCCAACCACGGTGTCGACGGCGAGTTGCGCAAAGCTCTTTGGCAGCTCGCCCTGCATGCGGCGAACGAATTCAGCCGCCAGTTCCGGGTGCGCCTTGGTGTAGGCGGCGAACTTCTTGTCCCAGGCGGCTTCATGCTTGCCGCCCTTGACCTTCGCGTCCCAGGCCGCATAGGTTTCCTTGGGCAGGTCGAAGGCGGTGTGCGGCCAGTTGAGGGCGGTGCGGGTCAGGCCGATTTCCTCGGCGCCCAGCGGTTCGCCATGGGCTTTGGAGGTGTTGGCGCGGTTCGGCGAACCCTTGCCGATGTGCGTCTTGCAGACGATCAGCGTCGGCTTGTCAGTGCTGCTTTTGGCGCCGGCAATGGCGGCCGACACGGCAGCGGAATCGTGGCCGTCCACCGCGTCGATCACGTTCCAGCCGCAGGCGGCAAAACGCATCGGCGTGTTGTCGATGAACCAGGGCGCGACCTGGCCGTCGATGGAAATGCCGTTGTCGTCGTACAGCGCGATCAGCTTGTTCAATTTCCAGGCGCCCGCCAATGCGATGGCTTCGTGGCTGATGCCTTCCATCAGGCAGCCGTCGCCCAGGAACGCATAGGTGTGGTGGTCGACGATGGTGAGGTCGGTCTTGCCGTTGGAGCGGTTGAATTCGCTGGCCAGCAGCTTTTCAGCCAGCGCCATGCCGACGGCGTTGGTCAGGCCCTGGCCGAGCGGTCCGGTGGTGGTTTCAATGCCGGGCGTCACGTCCACTTCGGGGTGGCCGGGGGTTTTGGAGCCGAACTGGCGGAAGTTCTTGAGTTCTTCGATGGGCAGGTTGTAGCCGGTCAGGTGCAGCACCGAATAGATCAGCATCGACGCATGGCCGTTGCTCAGCACGAAACGGTCGCGGTTCATCCAGTGCGGGTTGACCGGGTTGTGCCTGAGGTGGTCGCCCCAGAGGGCGACGGCCATGTCGGCCATGCCCATGGGCGCGCCGGGGTGGCCGGAGTTGGCTTGTTGCACGGCGTCCATTGCAAGTGCGCGGATCGCATTCGCCATCATTTCGTTTTTGGCCATCAGGCTTTAGCTCCGGAAGGTTCGATCGTCAAGGTAATCCGGCATTTTAACGGCCGATGCGCTGACCGCTCCGTGACGCTGCTTTGCGCAGCGCCGCAACAGCGACGATGGCAAATGCCCTAAAGTCGTGCTTATGCAAACCAAGCCCTTCCGCGCCAGCCTTTTTTTCTGCCGCGTCCAGCGGCTGTTTCGGCGGTGCAGATGAGCCCGCCGATCCCGGCGATGGTCCTGGCGGCCGGGCGCGGCGAGCGCATGCGCCCGCTGACCGACACCTGCCCGAAGCCGTTGCTCAAGGTGCACGGCCAGGCGCTGATCGACTGGCATGTCTATGCGCTGGCTCGCGGCGGTTGTCACGCGCTGGTCGTCAACACCGCCTGGCTGGGCGAACAAATTTCTAGCCATTTAGACCTTTTGCGCACTGCCAGCGGGCACGAGCAGCTATCTTTTTTCTACTCGCAAGAAGGCGATGACTTTGGCTATGCGCTGGAAACCGCCGGCGGCATTGCGCGCGCACTGCCGCTGCTGGGCGACGTGTTCTGGCTGCTGGCCGCCGATGTGTTCGTGCCCGGTTTTGAATTCTCGCCCGAAGCCGTCAATCGCTTCGTGGCCGGCGGCAAGCTCGCCCACCTGTGGCTGGTGCCCAATCCGCCGCACAACCCGCGCGGCGATTTTGGCCTGGACGCGGACGGCCTGGCGCTCAACCTGCCGGCAGGCGATGCCGCGCCGCGTTACACCTACAGCACCATTGGCCTGTACCGGCGCGAACTGTTCGACGCCCTGCCCTTCGGCAATTCGCCCGGGCTGGCGGTCGCGCTGGCGCCGCTGCTGCGCGCGGCCATGGACCGCCAGCAAATCAGCGCCGAGCTGTACCTGGGCGCCTGGACCGATGTCGGCACGCCCGAGCGGCTGGCCGAACTGAACCAACATTTTCCGAACTGAAAGCATCCCGCCCCATGAGCACCCTGTTGAACCCTTCCGCCGTCTACGCCAAACGCCGCGCCGCCATTGGCCGCGCCCTGATCAAGGCCGGCGGCGGCGTCGCCCTGCTGCCGACCGCGCCCGAGCTGCCGCGCAACCGCGACAGCGACTTTCCCTATCGCCACGACAGCTATTTTTACTACCTGACCGGCTTCAGCGAGCCAGGTGCCTGGCTGGTGATCGAAGCCAATGGCAAAACCATCAAGAGCACGCTGTT
>JBBSRS010000171.1:0-6004 GCA_038242795.1 Burkholderiales bacterium | reverse complement strand
TCGGCGACGTCTGGCAGCCATCCAATAGCTCCACAGGTGGTGAAGACTAGATCGAAGCTTTCGGGCTCCGGCAGCGCGTGGCGGGCGTGCGTGAGGCGCTTTCGGCGGCAGGGCTGGCGCTGCCGCCCGAACGCCTGGTGGAACGTCGCTACACGATAGCCGATGCGCGCACGGGCTTGCGCGAGCTGATGGCGCACCGGCCCGCGCCGACCGCGGTGGTCTGCGGCAACGACGTGCTGGCGTTCGGCGCCCTGCTGGAATCGGCTGTCATGGGCCTGCAGGTTCCGCGCGACCTTTCAATTGTCGGCTTCGACGATCTTGAACTCGCGCGCCATTTGCAGCCCGCGTTGACCACTGTACAGGTGCCGACCGAACACATGTGGTCGACTGCGGCGGACCGCCTGGTGTCAGCATTTCAGGGCGAGCCGGTGCAGCGCAGTACCCGGATCGACGTGGCGCTGGTGGTGCGTCAGTCCACCGGACCGGTGCCAGCCGGCAAACCGGCCTGAGGCCCGCGAGCATTCAGTCGTTTGCAAATTCCACCCATTTCGGCAAAACCCCGATGTCATGCCATGGTGAGAGCGCGCCACAGCAGGCTGGTACTGCCGGCGATCAATAACAGCCACACCGCCTGAATGGCCCGTTTTGCAGGCATGCGCGCGTGCAGGAAGTTGCCGGCCAGATAGCCCAGAATCGCACACGGCAACAACGCGAACGCCAGCGGCAGCAGGCCGTCCTGGCGGTAAAACCCGCTGCCGGTGAAAAGCACCAGCCGGATCAGCGCCGTAACGAAAATCAACACGCCAATGGTTGCCCGCATCACGGTTTTGTCGGGCAGGCGCCGCGCCAGGTAGACCATGTAAACCGGTCCGCCGGTGCCATACAGCGCGGTGAACGCGCCGCCAATCATGCCGGCGGGCAGGGCCCACCTGGTTGAAATGGGTGCCACGTCCGCCTTGCGCAACAGGCTCCAGCTGGCATAACCGAGCACAAAGGTGCCCAACACCAGCAGCAGCCAGCGTTCGCTGGCCTGCACCAGCACCGTCACGCCCACCACCATGCCGATCAACAGGAATGGCAGCAAGCGCAGCAATTCAGTCCGGTCCAGGTGTTTGCGATTCTTAAGGCCCAGCAACAAGCCGGCAAAAAGATCAAACACCAGCATCATCGGCACGGCAAAACGCAAGGGGAAAAAATGCGCCAGCAGCGGGATGGCAATGATTGCGGCGCCAAATCCGGTCAGGCCATACACGGTGTACGCGACGGTCACGATCAGCGCAGCGCCCAGCAGGGTACTCCAGGGCAGATCGATCACGCGTTCGCTGGCTTGCGTTGACAGGCGGATGCTGCCAACGCCAGCAGCATTCCGATGGCTACCCGCATAAACGCGTCACGGCAGATGCTCAAAAATCTCCTGCTGCCGCAACACCGGGGGCGTCGTCTAGCAACCACACACTCCTTCAACACTTGATCTGCGGTGCAGGCACACCTTCGATCATCACGTTCAGGCAGGCGGGCAGACCGCTGGCGTGGGCACGCTGAGCGGCCGCTGCCATTGCCTGCGGCTCGGTCACCCGCTCGCCGTGACCGCCAAAGGCCTGGGCGACAGCGTCGTAGCGCATCGGTCGAAGCTCGCAGCCCACCAGCCGGTCCGGACCGTAGTCGCGCAGCTGGATCTGGTACTCGGCATTCCACCGCGCATCGTTGCCAATCACCGAGACGAAAGGCAGCCCATAGCGAATGGCCGTGTCGTATTCAGCGATGTGGAAGCCGACCGTGCCGTCGCCCATCACCGCCACCACCGGGGCTTGCGGCTGGGCGCAGCGCGCGGCCAGCGCATAGGGAAGGCCCGAGCCGATCGAGCCCGCCACGCCGTTGTTGACCCGGTGCGGCGCGCTCAGGCAAGCCATCGCCCACTGCCCGATTTCACCGCCGTCGCACACCAGCACCGATTCGGGATGGCTGTCGAGCAATGCCTGCAGCGGCCTGAGCATCTGCACCGGATGCAGATGGCCGGGCAAATCCGATTGCACGCTGTCCCATGCGGGTGGACGGTAGGCAATCGCCCGGCGCACCTCGGCGAGCCATTCGGGCGGGGCGCTGCTTGAGGCCGCCTGCGTCAATGCCGACAGGCACGAAAAGGCATCGGCCAGCGCGGTGACCTGCAGCCGCTCCCCAAGCGCGCTGCGCGTGCGTTCGATTTCTGCCGGATCGGCATCCACCTGATGCACGGTGGCCTGTGCCGACAAGGCCGGGGCCTTGCCGAATTTGAGGGTGAAGTCGACCCTTTTACCCACCAGCAGCACGCAGTCGGCCTGGGCCAGCATTTGTGCAAAAGCGCCCAGGCTGGCATCGGCGATGCCGCGCGGACTTTCCATGCCAACCACCGGCACACCGCTGGCCGCCTCCAGTGCAGCCAGCAACGCACGGCCCGGGCGGGTCATGCAGGCCGGACCGGCAAGAATCATCGGCCGGCTGGCCCGGGCCAGGCGCTGCATCAGGTCGCTGGCGATGGCCGGGTCCAGCGTCATGGTTTCAGGCTGAAAGGCATCGGCTGCCGGCGCCGCTGACTCAGCCGTGTCATCGAGTGCATCTGTAGGAAGATTCAGGTTCACCGGACCGGGCCTGCCTGATCGCGCGATGCGGATCGCCTTGGCGATATCGCCAGCCAACTGATTTGGACCGGCGCACGTCCACGCCGCCTTCGTCACCGGCGCCGCCATCTCGGCCTGGCGCATTTCCTGAAACGCGCCCAGTCCCAGCTGGTTGTTTGGCGCATGGCCGGACAGCAGCACGACCGGTGATTCGGCCATCTGTGCGGTATACAGCGCGGACACCGCATTGCCATGGCCGGGGCCGCCGGTGACGAGCGCGATGCCCACCTCGCCGGTGATGCGCGCATAGGCATCGGCCATGTGCACAGCGCTGGCTTCGTGGCGCGTGTGGATCAGCTCGATGCCGGAATCGAACGCCGCGTCGTAAATCGGCATGATGTGGTTGCCCGACAGCGTGAAGATCCGGCGCACGCCAGCAGTCTTGAGCGATTCAATCAGGGCGTCACAGCCGCGGTTGCGGGAAGAGGTGTTCATGCAGGGGTGTCCTTTTATTTCAATTCGATGTGGAGCTCGCGGCCCAGGCGTTCGTACACGTAGTACTGGTCTGACGCGAATTTTTCGGTGTCCGCAGGCTTCATCACCCGCGGGATGCTGCCGGCTTTTTCAGTCGCGGCAACCCATTGGGCGTCCTGCGCAGCAGTGGCGAGGGTGTTCACCCAGCGGTCTGTGATTTCCTGGCCCAGGCCGGGCGGACCATACAACGCGCTCCAGCCAATGACCGCTTCGAGTTGCGGATAACCTGCCTCGCGCGCTGTTTGCACGTCAGGCAGGTCCTTGAGTCGTTCTGGCGTGGTCGTTATCAGGGCACGCAACCTGCCGCCCTTGATATTGCCAATCATCGACGTGAGGTTCCCACAACTGAAGTCCACATCACCCGACAGCACCGCCATGGCCGCTTCGCCGCCGCCTTTGTAGGCCACCGGCACCGCGGCGTCCTTGCCCAGCTTGAGCACATCGAACAGCAGTTGGGGGCCAAAATTCAGGATCGTCCCTGGACCGGTGGTGCTGTAGTTCAGCTTGCCTGGATTGTTGTGCAGCGCGTCGACCAGGTCCTTCATGGTTTTGTAGCTTGACTCAGTGCGAACCGCGCACACCAGGGGATTCAGTTCCAGCAGGCCAAGAAAAGTGAAGCTGTTCCATTTGTAGTCCAGCCCCTTTTGCAAGGCGGGCAGCACCACCTGCGAGCCAACGCGGGCCAGCAGCAGCGTGTAACCGTCGGGTTTGGCGGTCCGCACCGCCCCAGAGCCAATGGCACCACCCGCGCCTGCGCGGTTCACCGCAATCAGACTCTGGCCCATCGTGCGTTGCACCACGACGGACAAATTGCGCGCAGCAACGTCCGCGTCCCCCCCGGCGCTGAAAGGGACGATCAGCGTGATGGGACGGTCGGGGTAAGGGGACTGCGCACTGGCCTGAGGCGAAAAGGCCGACAGACCCGCCAGGACAGCCACGGTATGTAGGATGGGATGCACGACGTCTCCTGTTGTTCAGATTAAAAATTCGAACGCCCACCGGGCAGGCCTGCCGGTGGGAGGCCAAAGCGCAGGAAGCGCCTGATTCAAGCGTTCAGGCAACGGCCTCGCCCTCCTCTTGCAGAATCGTCTGGCCGGGCACGACGCGGGTGAAGTGAACCGGCTCGCGGCGCATCGACAGCGTCTGGCCGTCCTGGGTCACGACAATGTAGCTGGAGCCTTCCAGGTCGCCGGTATGGGGATGGTCTTCACGAAAGTGCGCGCCCCGCGAGTCTTCGCGGGCCAGCGCGGAGGTGGCGATCACGCGGCCCACGGCAACCAGGCTCTTCAGGTTCAGCCAGTCGTGCCAGCTCAGGTTGAACGCGCGGTCGCCATCGGCCACGCCGGTGCGCGACAGCCGCAAATCGAGTTCGTCCAGCGTGACCAGCGCGCGCTGCAGGCCTTCGGCGGTGCGCAAGATGCCCACGTCCTGCCACATGCAATCGAAGAGCGCCTCGCGAATCGCTTCCATGTCACCGGGCGCCTTCGCAAACGGCGCCAGGTGCGATGCCATGCTGTGCCCGATGGCCGCTTCGTCCGGGTCGCGCAGTTGGCCGTGGCTTTTCACCCACGTCGCCATGCTGTCGCCAGCGATGCCGCCGAACACGGTGGAGTTGGCCACGCCGTTGCCACCCAACCGGTTGGCGCCATGCACACCGCCGGTGTCTTCGCCGGCGGCAAACAAGCCGGTCAGCGCCGTGGTGCAGTCGGCTTTGAACACCACGCCGCCCATCATGTAATGAGCCGTCGGCACCACTTCCACCAGACCGCCCGCCAGATCGAAACCGCAGTCACCGCAACGCTCGACCATGCCCTTGAACTGCTTGCGGACTTTCTCCGGCCCCAGATGCGACATTTGAAGGTAAACGCCGCCATTGGGCGAGGTGCGGCCTTCGCGCATCTCGGAAAAAATCGAGCGCGACACGATGTCGCGCGTGGCGCGCTCCAGCCTTGGGTCGTAGCGGTCCATGAAGCGCTGCCCGTCGCCATTGAGCAGGTAGCCGCCGGCGCCACGCAAACCCTCTTCCAGCACCGTGCCGGTCATGCGGGTGCCAGTGCCCGCGAGCAGGCCGGTGGGGTGAAACTGCACCATTTCCATGTCGCGCACCGGCAGGCCGGCCCGCAGCGCCATCGCCAGGCCGTCACAGGACTTGTCGCCGGAGGGGGTATGGTATTTGTACATGGTCGGCCCGCCGCCAGTCGCCAGCAGCACCGCCTTGGCCTGCACGAACACAAAGCCGCCATCCTGCATGTCGATCATCAGCACGCCCGCCAGCGCGCTGCCGTCGGCCGTCTTGATCAGTTCGATGGCGCGGTGTTCCTCCAGCCGGTGAATGCCGCGCGACCAGACCTGCTCGGACAGCCGGCTGATGATCTCGATGCCGGTCAGGTCGCCCTTGTGAACGGTGCGGTCAAAGGTCTGGCCGGCAAAGGCTTTCTGGTGCACGGTGCCATCGGGGTTGCGGTCGAAAAAGCAGCCCAGCTCGTTTTCAAGCTCATGCACCCGCTCGACCGCCTTGGTCACCAGCGTCCAGGCCAGGTCCTGGTCGGACAGCCATTTGCTGCCTTCTATGGTGTCCATGAAATGCCGCTCGACCGAGTCGCCTGGGGCCAATGCGACGTTGTAGCCGCCCTGCACCATGCGGGTACAGCCGCATTTGCCGAGCAGGCCCTTGACAGCGACGGTGATCGACAAATCGGGCGCCGTCTGGTGCGCATGCAGGGCGGCAAACAGACCCGCGCCCCCGGAGCCCAGGATCAGGATGTCGGTTTGCAGTCGTTTGATATTCATGCTTTCACTCCAAGACTGGCCAATGCCAATGTTCTTTTTTCTGCCATGCTTTCCTTCAGCACGTCATACAGGCTGCCGCCATGGCT
>JBBSRS010000170.1:0-6029 GCA_038242795.1 Burkholderiales bacterium | reverse complement strand
TTTCTTCCAGCAGCGTCGGCCCGTTCAGCGACCCGAAGTTGGGCAGGTCGATGGCCTGCTGGGGCAGCATGCCCCAGTTCAGCACGCCGTACAGCGTCTTGGCGGTGAAGTGGATGATCAGCGCACCGCCGGGGCTGCCGCCGCTCATGACCAGCTGGCCTGTCGCCTTGTCGAACACTAACGTCGGCGCCATGGACGAGCGCGGCCGTTTGTTGGCCTGCACCCGGTTGGCGACCGGCTTGCCTTCCGCGTCAGTGGGCGCGAAGCTGTAGTCGGTCAGTTCGTTGTTCAGCAAAAAGCCGCCCGCCTTGCCGGTGCCGCCGTCGGTCATCAGGCGCGAGCCGAACTGGTCCTCGATCGTGGTCGTCATGGCAATCGCATTGCCGAAACTGTCCACGATGCTGATGTGCGAGGTGCCGTGCTCGATCTGGTCCGGCATGGGCGCGTAAGCGGTCCTGACCATGCCGGGCACGCCCGGTTTTGCCACTTTCATGCTCGGGCCGCCGGGCTGGATCAGGCTGGCACGTGACTTGAGGTAGGCCGGGTCGAGCAGGCTCATCCAGCTGCCGCCAGGCGGCTGCACGAAATCCGGGTCGCCCAAGTACTGGGCCCGGTCGGCAAAGGCCAGGCGCGAGGCCTCGGTGTACAGGTGCAGCCAGTCGGCCGAAGGCGTGGGACCGGTGGTGCCGGGCACGCCGCCCATGCCGGTGACGAGGCCGAGCGTGGACGCTGGGGTGTTGTTCAGCATGCCCAGGATCTGTCCGACGGCAATGGCGCCCGAGCTGGGCGGCGGCATGCCGCACAGTACGTAAGCCTTGCCGCGTGCGCTGTAGTCAGCGCAAATCGGTTCGCGCTTTTTTGGCTGGTAGCCGGCCAGGTCGCCCATGGACAGCTTGCCGGGGTTGCTCGTGTGGCCTTGCACCTTGGCCACGATCGACTGGGCCACCGCACCGGTCAACAGCGCATTGGAGCCTTTGCTGGCGATTTGCCGCAGCACGTCAGCCAGCGCCGGGTTGCGCAGGGTGGTGCCAATGTCGACCGGCGAGCCGTCGGCCTTGTAGAAGTAGGCGGCCGCCGTGCGGTCGTTCTTCAGGTATTTTTCGTCCTTGAGCAAGGTGCCCAGCCGGGCGCTGACCTTGAAGCCGTTGTCGGCCAGCGCAATGGCCGGCTCGAACAACTGGGCCCAGGGCAGCTTGCCGTATTGCTGGTGGGCCATCTCCAGCATGCGCACCGTGCCGGGCGTGCCAACCGAGCGGCCACCGACCACGCCGTCATAAAACGGCATGGGCTTGCCGTCGGTCCCCATGAACAGGTTTTCGTTGGCCGATGCGGGCGCGGTTTCGCGGCCATCGAAGGCTTCGACCTTGCTGCCGCTGGAATGCAGCAGAAAAGCGCCGCCGCCAATGCCGCTGGACTGGGGCTCGACCAGCGTCAGCACCATTTGCACGGCAATGGCCGCATCGATCGCCGAGCCGCCCGCCTTGAGCACCTGGTAGCCGGCCTCGGTGGCCAGCGGATTGGCCGCCGCGACGGCAAATTTGCTGGTGGCCCAGCCGGGCTTGGGGGTGTAGCCGGTCGCGCTTTCAGGCTGCTGCACCGCAGTGCCGGAGCCAGGGGGGCCGGACGGTGCAGCGGGTGGCGGAGGACTGGTGGGGGATGTGCTGGCGCAGGCGGCCAGAAGGCTGGCTAAAGCAACGGTACTTAACAGGCGTTTCATGCGATCTCCTCCGGGTTTAACGAGTCGTCATGCTACGGCAACACGTTGCGTTTGTGGGGTTTGAGGCGTGTGGGAGCCGGCTTTAATGGTTTTTTGGGACTTTGCGCAAGCAGGGTGTGCGTTGTCAGCTATTAAAAAAGGAGTATGTGAAACCGGAACCGGCTGCGCATGCCAAGTGCACTTCAGCGTGGCGCCAGGCGGATCGCGCCATCTGGGCGGATCACTTGTGAAGGGGAGGGCATCGAGGCGGCCAGCGAACCTTGCACTTCCGGCATGCCGAACATCGTCGGAACGACGCTCTACCGCGCTTTCCCGGCACCGCCGGCATCCTGTCGCTTGCGGAGAATGCTGCCAAGCGATCCGACCCGATGAAGTATCAAGCAGCCTACAGAACTCGCAGGTCCTGAAAGTAGGCAATATGGCGTTCAGGCGCACGCTCAAACAACCTCATGGGCTCGTTGCCAGCACCGCGTCATGAGGTTTTGCTGCGCAGCTGTTGGCTCGCCCATCGATCCAGCGTTTCTTGCCGTGGCGGGTGACAGGGCAACCGTCAGGCGCTTTTTACCAGCCCTCTGGGCCATGTCTGCCAGTGTCTATGCAAGCGACGCAACGCTGCAGCCACGCCGGTCAATGTTGACCAAGCGACATCTTGTCGCCGGCGTGAATCTCGGCGCCCTGTGCGGGGAACGTTGCTCTGACGCCGGGCTGATCTTTCAAATTCATAAAAAAAATTTGTCTCATGGATCTTGTTTATACGGGTTTGACCTTGGCAATCCAGAAAGTTAAAGGGTTTACGCGTATCAAACCCCGTGGTTTGCAGTGAATCAATGACAGATCTTGAATTGATGCCGCAAATTAAAGTATTGGACCCCCACATACGCGATAAGTACATTCATAACTGTTCTGTAGACGCCGGTTGAAAGCGATACAGCCTGGCGGTCAATCAACTTACCTTGGGGGTCTTGAAACATGAACTTTAATCTCGGTTCTTACAAAGACGTACCCGCCTTCATCTATGGGATCACCCGTGAAATTTGGGAGGACAGGGGCATAGGCGGCAAGCTACAGAGCTACTACGCCCCCAACATTTTGCTGCGCGCTGCCACCGGGTTCACCAACAGCAATGCGGGCGTGACCGCACAAACCCTGCAGACCTTGCACCAGTTCCCCAACCGCCAGCTGGTGGGCGAGGACGTGATATGGACAGGCCATGACGACGGCACATTCCTCTCGTCTCATCGACTTACCTCTGTGATGCGCCACACCGGTGACGGGGTGTTGGGCCGTGCCCAAGGAAAAATGGTGCGCAGTCGGGTCATCGCGGACTGTTGGGTGCGCGATCAGGTCGTGGTGGAGGAGTGGCTGGTTCGCGACCAGGCGGCTTTCGCCAAATGTCTGGGCATCGAGCCCCGTGCGCTGGCGCAGCAAATGACCGACCGTGAGATTCGCAACGGCTTGCCTTTGTCTTTTTTCTTGCCGGCACATGATCAGCCGAGCCGATACCAGCCCGTCATGCCGAACGACGAAGCGGTGGCAGTGGTGACGCAGGGCATGCAGCGTATCTGGCAAGACAAGGAAACACAGGCCATACGCGATGTGTATTTCGCCGGCGCGGCGCTGCATGCACCGGGTGGCGACGTGCTGTACGGACACGACGACATTGACACTTTTTTCTTGGGCTATCTGGCCTCGTTTCCAGACGCGGTGCTCAAGATCGAGACGGCTCGTGTCAACCGTGACCCGGAGCAACCGGTGCGCGTCGCCGTTCGCTGGTCGCTCACTGGCAGCCACAGCGGCTACGGACATTTCGGCGAGCCCACTGGCGCGCCGGTTTACGTGATGGCGATCAGCCACTTCAATTTGACCTGCAACAAGGTGACAGCCGAGTACATGGTGACCGACGAGGTGTCGATCTGGAAACAGATTCAGGCCCACGTCGCCAGCCATGCCGCGGTGGGCTCACCGTAAACCAAGAAAGAGACACGACCATGAAAAGACGTTCCGCAACCTTGATCCTCGCTTCGGCAGCCTTGCTGGCGGCTGTGGGCGCACAGGCGCAAGACAAAGTGCCTTACAACCTGAAGCCAGGCAAACCCTACGATGGCACCGAACTTCGCGTGCTGCTCGTCGGCACACCGCAATTCAAAGGCCTTGAACTGCGCGCCGACGAGTTCACCAAGCTGACCGGGATCAAAGTCATGTGGGACGAGACCACCTTCAAGGCCTTGCAGGAAAAGGTGTCCAGTGTCGGTGTGGCCGCCGATGGCTCTTACGACGTTGTCAACTACCTTGACTCTTGGGGTCCGCCCAATGCGCGCTGGCTTGTAGACCTAGGCCCGCTCCTCAAGCGAGACGGCATCAGCATGGACCGCTACCCTTCGGCGTTCACCAAATCGGTAACCTATGACGGCAAGGTGATGGGCCTGCCGCTGCGTTCGCATGTTCAGATTTTTTACTACCGCAAGGATATTTTCGACAAACTGAAACTGTCGGCGCCCAAGACCTGGGCCGACGTGGTGACTGCCGGCAAGGCCATCCAGAAGGCGATGCCCGAAATGGGCGGCGTGGCGTGCTACTTTGGCGCCGACGGCAATCGCCAGAACCTGTACCTGTGGCTTGACTTTCTTCGCGGCGCTGGAGCGGAGGTCTTCGACGCCAAGGGCAATCCCTCATGGGATACGCCGGCCGGCATCCAGGCCACGAAAGACTACATCGCGTTGAACACGGTCGACAAGGTCTGTGCCCCGGGCTCGGTCTCGTCGCTGGAGCAGGACTCGCGAATCGTCTTTATGCAGGGCAAGGCCGCCATGCTGCCGATCTGGTCGTGGGCCTATTCGCCATTGATCAGTCCGGAAAGCTCGACCCTCAAGCCCGAACAAGTGGCCTTCGCCGAGATGCCGTCGTACAAGGGCGCGCCGCCGGTATCACTGACCAACTCCATGCCGTATTCGATCTCCAAGTACTCGAAAAAACAGGAAGCCGCCTGGGAATTCCTGAAGTGGCTGTCAAACCCTGAGCTTGAAAAGAAAAACGGCATCGAGAAAAAGGTCAACGGTGTGAACACTGCCAGCACGGTGTTCAACCTGAAGGCCAGCTTCACTGACCCAGAGATCAACGCCGCCAATGCCAACGTTCCCAAGGCAGCTGCAGTGGCACTCGCTGCCAACGCGGCTCCGCTGCCCATGACCGTTGACTGGCCCGAGATCGGTGACCTGCTGTCGATTGCCATCAACAAGGCGGCAGCCGGCGACGGCGATGTCGAACAGTTGATGAAGACCGCCGCCAAGGATGCCACCCGGGTCTTGCGCCGCAGCCGCCGTTAAAGAGGTTACCTGTGAACAACACTGATCTTCCGGCCGTGCCAGTGATTGCACCCGGCGCACCGTTGATAACCGCGCAACGGCGCCGCAGCAAGGGGCTGGGCGACAAGCACCTGAAGTTTTTGCTGCTGCTGCCAGCGGTCTTGCTGGTGGGCGCGACGGCGATCGGTCCCCTGTTCAGTGGACTCTTTCTTGCCTTTCGCGACTGGAACCTGAGCAAGGCGTCGGCTTCCAAACCGCTGTGGACGCTGGCTGATGATGGCTGGGAGAACATCGCTTTTCTCTTTGACAACTTCAGCCGTGCGTTGGCCGATTCTGCTTTGCAGAACTCGATTTGGGTGACCATCGTCTTCACCGTGTTGTCGGTGGTCATCTCGATCGGACTTGCACTGGGCATTGCACTGTTGCTGGGTCGTGGCACACGCTCGCGCATCCTGGTGCGCACGCTGCTGATCCTGCCGTTTGCCATGAGCCCGGCCCTGGTCGGTATCTCATGGCGTTTCATGGTCAGTCCGCAGTTCGGCATCTTCAACGCCGTGTTCAAGGATGCCTGGCCCTGGCTGGCGAACATCGACTGGCTGGCGGATCCCACGCTCGCCTTTGCGGTGCTCATCGCCAGTGATGTGTGGCACTGGACGCCGTACATGGCCATGCTGCTGCTCGGAGGCCTGGCATCGGTGCCCAAGGAAACGCAGGAAGCCGCTGAGATTGACGGCGCCAGCACCTGGCAGGTGTTTCGCGACGTCACCTTGCCGGCCCTGATGCCGGTGCTGGTGGTGGCCGCGATCCTGAAAGCCATCTTTTCGCTCAAGATGTTTGACCAGGTTTTCATGATCACCAGTGGTGGACCGGGACAGGCCACCCAGACGCTGGCCTATTTCATCTATGTGCAGGGCTTCAAGTACTACGACATGTCCTATGCCGCCGCCGTGTCGTACTTTCTGGTGATTCCGATGCTGGTGCTTGCCTTCATCTACATTCGCCTCGTCTTC
>JBBSRS010000169.1:0-6042 GCA_038242795.1 Burkholderiales bacterium | reverse complement strand
TCAGGACGTTGAGGTCGGGCAGCGCAAACACGATGAAGATCAACAGCGCCACGCCGGGAATATTGCGGAAAATCTCGACGTAGGTGGTCAGGACCAAGCGCAGCGGCGGCAGCGGCAAGAGCCGAAGCACCGTCACAACCACGCCCAGCAAAAAGCCGGGCACGAACGACACGGCTGTGAGCTTCCATGTCAGCAAAAGGGCCTGCCAAAAGGCAGGCCCATAGTCGGCCAGGAGGCTGAGAGTACTGACCACCGGCTATGGGAGGGCGGGCGGCGTCGGAACGGCTGTGCTGCCGGTGCGCTGTCCGATCGATATGGTCCAAAGTTTGGCCCAGGTGCCATCAGTTTCCAGCTTCTTCAAGAAGGTATTGATGAAGGCCGCACCGTCCGAGCCCTTGGGCAGTCCGACGCCGTAGAGGTCTTGCGCACCAAACGGCTCGCCCGCCAGCTTTGCATCGCCGGCGCCTAAGCTCAGGGTGTTGAGCAGCAGCGTGTGGTCGGTCACGTAGGCGTCCACGCGTCCCTGGCGCAGTGCGTCGAGGGCTTCCTGGTGGGTCTGGAACTCTTGCACGACGGCTTTGGACGCGAACTGCGCCAGGATTGCAGGCCCCGTGGAGCCAGCCTGGGTGGCAACCTTCTTGCCGGCCAGGTCGTTGTACGACTGTATCGCCTGGTTGTTCGCCTTGACCAGCACCCCGGCCTGCGAGGTGTAGTAAGGGCCTGCGAACGAAATCTTCTCGGCGCGAGCGGGGGTGATGGAGTAGGTGGCGAACACCATGTCTACCTGGTCATTGATGAGTACCTGTTCGCGCGTGGAAGAGTTCACCTGCGTGAACTTGTACTTGCTGCCATCGCCCAGCACGTAGCGCGTGATGAGTTGGGCCAGACCTGCGTCGAAGCCTCGGATCTTGCCGTCTTTCTCGTTGAGTAGAGAGAAAAGATTTGAGGTTTGCGTGCCGCCCAGTCGCAAAGTGCCGGCCTGCTTGATTTTGCTCGCCCAGGTGCTGGATCGAATAGTCGCAGCATCTGCGACGGGACCCTGCGCGACCAGCGCGTCAAACGCCGTCGTATCGATGGTCGTGCCCTGCGCGAATAGCGGCCCGCCGATCACGATCGACAATGCCACCACGGTAGATTTCAGAATTGATTTGATCGGCATGCATTCCTCTTGGATGGTGTTATGTAAATCAATATATTGCAGTTCTGGTATTCGCGAACTGCTCGTCCGGTTCGTAAAACTTGTTTTTACCCACCAGTATTACTGTTGAATCAATGATACAGGGCAACACATTTGATGAGGTTAAAGAAGGATTTGCCTTTCAAAACAATCTCGGGTCAAACTCGAAGTTCAATGTTTCCGTCACGACCGTGATGGATGTGTACTGAGCGTGCGCCGGGTTGATCAGCAAATTGCGTTCTTGCGGCTCAACCACCGAGGGCACCCATAGGCCCAAGCTGGCGCTCGACTGCAGCCAGTCCACGCCGATGCCTTGCGTATACCCTTCATCCGGACGCCATCGGGGGGACGCCAGGTTCAGGTCGTCAAGCGCATCAAGAATGACCGCGCCCAAAGGAAAATCCAGCCGGATGAGCGCCTGCTTGACCGGTGCCACGCCGTTGGCATGCACGCGTTTTTCCAGTTGGGCCAGCGCCCGGCTTGAAGCAGGATACACCACCGGCAAGCCCGGCGCAGGCGGCAAATGCCATCGTCCCGGACCCAGTGTGGAGCCATAGGGCAGTCCTGCCAGGCTCAAGTCACCCTTGAAACAGATGCACCAAACGGCCAGTCCTTTCAAGCGACGCCCCCATACTTCACGCCAGCGAGCATGCCGCGCACCTTTTGCGCACCGAACTCGTTGTCGGCGAAGTGGCTGGGCGCCATGCCATCGAGCATTGGATGGGGCTTGTGCAGCCATGTTCTCGCCGGCTCGACCCCGCCGAACACGTCGGCTGCCAGCAACTGCAGCTGCATGGCACGCAGGATTTGCTCGACGGTCTGACCGGGCAAGGGTTTGTTGTCCCGCGCCCAACGCCACAAACTGGTGCTGTTGGCATTCAAGGCCTGACTCAGGTCTTCTTTTCTCGAAAGACCGAGCAGTGGCACCAGTTCATCCACACTGCCGGCGCTCAGCCCGGTGCGGATCAGCCTTGAGTCGCGCGTCGCGTCCAGGCTGACCACCGTCTCATGCACCGGTAACGGTAGTTGTCAAGGTAGATGTCGCCAAAAGGTGGTGAATCAGGCTGCTTTCTGGATGGTTTGAGTTTCCTGGTTTTGAGGGGTATCGGGATTGAGGTGAACGGTGTCGACGTAACACCAGTCGCGAACCTGCCCTGACCAGCGCAGCGGGTTTGCCTGGCGGGCTTTCTCATAGACCTGGGCTCGCGCGCTCAGCAGCGCCTGATCCATGCCCGCATGGCGCTGATCAGGGGTGACAAAGCCAATCGAGCTGTGGCGATGCGCGCCGTTGTACCAATGCACCAGCTCGGTGACCCAGCGTCTGGCACTCAGCAGGCATGCAAACGGCTGGAGCGGCAGTTGAGGCCGGTATTTCAGGGTCTTGAACAAGGACTCCGAGTAAGGGTGGTCATTGCTTACCGCAGGGCGGCTGCGACTGTGCTCCACGCCCAGGCGCTGCATCGTCGCCAGCATCGTCTCGCCCTTCATGGGTGAGCCGTTGTCTGAGTGCACCGTAAGCTGGCCCGGGGCAATGCTGCAGCGCTGGCAGATGTCTTGCCAGCTCGGCGCTTTCGCAATCGAACACTTGCCAGCCCACAATCTTGCGACTGAATACATCGACAAACAGGTACAGATAGAAGAAGGCGCCACGCAGCTGCGCTGGCAGGTAGGTGATGTCCCAGCTGTAGAGCTGATCCGCCTGCGTGGCCGTCAGCGCGCGCGGTCGGCTGCGTTTGTGGGGCGCACGCTCAGTGCGCCTGTGCCTCATCTGTACAGCACGGCGCAGCAAGCGGTACAACGTCGACTCAGAGGCCACGTACTTGCCCCGATCGGCCAGACGGGGCACGATTTGGCTGGGCGGCAGGTCTTTGAATTCATCGCTGTTCAGCATGTCCAGCGCCGCCTGGCGCTCAGCCTCGCTGAGTTGGTTGGCCGGGCACACCACCGCGCGCTGGCCCGCCATGCGCCGGTCTCCTTGCTGGCGATCAGGGCGCTGCCAGCGCTGCACGGTGCGTGCGCTCAAGCCTATCTGGCGACAAGCCTTCTCCAAGCGGGCACTGTCATGACACGCTTTGTCAACGAGAGGCAGCAGGGTTTGGCGCTGCGCAAGGGAGGTCATTTGTCCTCGTCCTCCAGCAGCGCCCGGAACTTTTTTTGCAATACCAGCAAGGCCGCCGTTTGCGCCAGCGTCCGGTCCTTGCGACGCAGATCGCGCTGCAGTTGTTCGTTCCTGTCTTTGAGTTCACGCAGTTCAGCTTTGGCCTGATGCGCATTGGGTTCACTCGTGCTGCAAAACGCCTCACGCCAGTGCTTCAACTGATGCTCGAACAGGCCTTTCTCGCGGCACCAGGCATGCAGTGCGGGCCCCTGCAGGTGGTGACTTTCGTTGAGGGCCAACAGCCGTTGCGCGGGGCTCCACTGCTGGGCGGCCTTGTCGCTGGGCAAGCCCATCAGGGGTGCTGAATCTGCAACTTTGTGATTCGACGCTTTGAGCCAGCCTTTCAAGCTGCCCAGGGAAATATTGAGTTCATTGGCAACCGACTCTAGCGTGCGAGGGCCGCGTTGCCTGGCCTTACTCAACGCCTGTTCTCTGAATTCTGACGTGTACCGATTTCTTTGCATGTTTTGTCGCTTCGGCGCGGATCATCCGCGTTAAATTTGGAAGCGACATCTAGTCTGACACAGGGGGGAGGCGTTGACCAGTTGACCGTGCCATTCGACGGCTTTGACCGTGAGCATGGGCAATGGGTCAGCGGGTGAATGAATCACAGTAACGCAAGTTTTCGGGTCTTCAGGCTTTCATTCCATGAAACCAGGCATAGACCGACCTCGACTGCGCCTCGAACGCTTCAGGCCCGGTGATTTTGATGGCGTCAGGCGGCGCGCTGCTGAAGTTGCTGGCAGAGCAATGGACGATGTGCGTGGCCCGGCCGTGGGCATCGATTTCGGTTACCAGTGCAATGTGGCCATATTTTTCATTGCTGCCGGCTTTCGGATAAACCACGAGGCAGCCCACGACCGCCTGCTCAATTTTTCTGAATTGCACACCACGACCGTTGGCGTCTTCCCAGATGGTGTCGGTGTTGATCCAGGTTTCGGGAGTGGGATGGCGTGAAATGCCCAGCGCCCAGCACACAAAGCCCGAGCAGTCGCAGGCCGGTGCGACCAGGTGCGGATCGTCCACGTCGAGGCCCGCAGCCTTCGCCAAAGGACGGAAGATGGCCTGGTCCCCCGGCGTCTGAAGCGGCCATTGCTTGCCTATCGCCAGGGGCTGAACGGGCGACCCAGCGCGCGGATCAGAACCGCCCGATCCGGCCCAATACACCGTGTTCTGTCCGACAATGGATGCAGCCCGCCCAAGAACAGTTTGCACATCAGTCATTGCGATTTCCTTTTGAATGCGTAAACATATACGCAGCGCGTGCCTTTGGCCATAACGCTTTGACGCTATGGCTCACTCGCCAACAGGTGGCGAGAATCAATGCGCAGCCAGAGGTGACCAGGAGTAAATATGACGACCAGGGTGTTGATTGTGGAGGACGAGCCCGAGTTCATGCGGCGCTTCTCGAATGCCGTGCTGAGCGACCCCACGCTGAGCCTCGTCGCAGCTGTCGGCACTGGCGCGGCGGGCCTGGCCATGCTGGACTTGCAGACACCTGACGTGCTGCTGATAGACCTTGGCCTGCCGGACATCCATGGCGTCAAGCTCATCGCCCACGCCGCAAAATGCCATCCCGGATGCGATGTGCTGGTGGTGACCATGTTCGCTGACGACGAAAATGTGGTGGCCTCCATTGAGGCGGGTGCCAGCGGTTACCTTTTGAAAGATGCGTCGTCCGAGCGCATCGCAGCCAGCATCCATGAGCTCAGAGCAGGCGGCGCGCCCATCAGCCCGGGCATTGCCCGCCGCGTGCTGCAGCGGTTCCGTATGCAGGTTTCACCCGGTGAAGGGACGGAAACAAAGCCGTCACCAGAAGCCTCGCCGCTGACAATGCGCGAAACGGAGTTGCTGCGCATGGTGGCCAAGGGGTTCACGTTTGAAACCATTGGCAAACTGCTGGAGATTTCACCCCACACGGTGGTGGCGCATGTCAAAAAGATCTACCGAAAGCTGGCTGTGCATTCCCGCAGCGAGGCGGTCTTCGAGGCTGGCCAGATGGGCTTGCTGTGACGAGGTATCGCCATGCTGGCTTTACATTGTCTATGGGCTGGCCTTGCCGCCTTGCTGGTTGGTTTGATGCCCACATGCGTACAAGCCAATGTTGTCGAACTTGAAAACATGCAACGGCTGGAGTCAGACGCGGTTTTGCCGCCGGATGCCGGCAAATGGACAGAGACCGCACTGCCCTATGCAGCCCAGGCATCGCTGCCAGGGCAGCCCCCAAGCGTGGCGTGGTACCGCGGTCGCTTTGACGTACCTGAGGAGGGCGATGTGCCAGCCGCCTGGGCCGTTTACCTGCCATTTTTTTACCAGGGCGGGCAGATTTGGGTCAATGGAAAGTTGGCTGGCAACGTACCCGAAAGTACGCCGGCTGTGCGTGTGCGCTGGGAACGGCCCCAGCTCTTTACCTTGCCACCCGGCCTGCTGCAGCCCCATGGCAATGTACTGGCCATCCGTGCTGCAGCCGCACCCACCAGCGCTGTGCAGTACTTTCCCCAAGTGACGGTAGGCCCACTGGCAGACCTGCAACCAAGCGCTGACCGACGAACCTTTTGGGTACGCACCATGCCGCAGGTCACGGTGGTGGTGTGCCTGCTGGTGGCAGGGTTCATGTTGTTCATCTATTGGCGACGCCGGAGTGAAGTGCTGTACGGTTTGTTCGGCCTGGCAACTGCTTTGTGGGGGCTGCGCACGCTGACATTTA
>JBBSRS010000168.1:0-6046 GCA_038242795.1 Burkholderiales bacterium | reverse complement strand
TGCCCGAGGTGAGCAGCACGATGGGTGTGGCTGGCGTGCGCTCGCGCAGCAGGCGGGCAAAGCCCAGGCCGTCCATCTCGGGCATGTGCATGTCGCTGATCACCACGTCGACCGGATGCCCGGCCAGCCAGTCCAGCGCTTCGGCAGCGCGTTCGAAGAGCGTCGGCGTCATGCCCCAGCGTTTGAGCTGCTTGTCCAGGATGCGCAGGTTGAGCGGCGTGTCATCGACCACGGCGACCTGCTTGCCGGCCAGGCTGACCAGATGGAGCCCCGACAGCATGGCGACCTCGGGCGCATCGGTGTGCCCCAGCCGGGCAGTGAACCAGAAAGTCGAGCCTTCGCCGGGCGTCGACTCCAGTCCGATCTGGCCGCCCATCAGCTTGGCCAGACGCTTGCAGATCGCCAGGCCCAGCCCGGTGCCGCCATATTTGCGGGTGGTGCTGGCGTCGACCTGAACGAAGGACTGGAACAACGCGGCCTGGCGGTCCGGCGCAATGCCGATGCCGCTGTCCTTGATGCGGAACTCGATCAGCGCGCCTTGCGTCGCGCTGAAGTCTTCCAGCATGTGGGCCGAAACCACCACCTGCCCCTGGTCGGTGAACTTGACCGCGTTGTTCACCAAATTGAGCAGCACCTGGCGCAGGCGCGTCACGTCGCCGCGCACCCAGCCGGGCAGGTCGTCGCCCAGGTCCACCAGCAACTCCAGCCCTTTTTCGCGGGCGCGGGGCGCCCCGATGTCGCAGGCTTCCTCGATGGTGGCCAGCAGGTTGAGCGCCTCGTCCTCGAGTTCGAGCTTGCCCGATTCGATCTTGGAAAAATCCAGCACATCGTTGATCACGCCCAGCAGCTGGTCGCTGGAAATGCGCATGGTGTGGACATAGTCGCGCTGCTCGGCGTCCAGCGGCGTGTCCGCCAGCAGCGTGGTCATGCCGACCACGCCGTTGAGCGGGGTGCGGATTTCATGGCTCATGGCGGCCAGAAAAGCCGCCTTGGCACGGGCGGCGCCCAGCGCCTCGTCACGCGAGGCGTTCAGCTCGGCGGTGCGGCTGGCCACCCGCTCTTCCAGCGTCTCGTTGGCCTCGTGCAGGGCCACGGTCTGCGCTTCGATGTCAGCGCGGTTGCGCTGGAGCTCCTGCGCGCTGTCATGCAGGGACTGGGACAGCTGGCGCACTTCTTCAATGCGGCTGGCGGGGGACGCGGGCGGCACCTCGTGCTGCGCCAGCAGCGCCGTGGCTTTGCCCAGGCGCCGAAAGTGCAGGCTCAGCCGCCAGGCCAGCGCAATGGCCAGCAGCGCGCCCAGCGCCAGGATCAGCACGGTCACGGCCAGCGTGTCCTTCAGGGCCGCCTGTGTCGCGGCGGTGAAATCGCTTTCGGGGGCGGCCACCACCAGGCTCCAGCGCACGCCGATGCTTTCCCCGAAAGGCTTCAAGGCCACCACCAGGGTGTCGCCCTCGATGGGAACGCGGCGTTGGAAGGACACGCGCTGCACGCTGGACTCCAGGCTTTTTCCCAGGCTGGAGAGGGTTTCGCCGTAGGCCTGCCGGATGACCGCATTTCGGCTTTGCAGCGGCTTGTAGCGCTGCAACAGACCGGCTTTGTTGGAAAAGAGTTCGTCGCCGGACGAACTGGCCACGGTATAGCCCTGTTCGTCCAGCAAAAACACCGCGCCATGGGAACTGATCCGCATGCCCTGGAGTATCTGGTTGAGGCGCTGGAGCGGCAGGTCGACGGCAAACACGCCCAAAGCGCCACCATCGGTTCCGAAAACGGGCTGCGCCAATGTCAGGCGCAGTTGCGGGTCGTTGGCAGAAACCGAGATCGGCGTGAAGACGCGCCCCTTGTTTTCCATCGCCGCCTGGTACCAGGGCCGGTTGCGGGGTTCAAAATTGCGGGTTTCTGCAGGCAGTTCGTGTTGGCGGTCACCGGGCAAGGCAGCCATGAAGAAGCGCCGGCCCTCATCCCCTGCCTTGCGCTCGCTCACGCGCACCAGGGTGGCGGCGTCCCGGGCAAAGGTTTCAATCGCCAAAAAATCCCCGCGCTGATTGCCCAGGTACATCCGGGGAACATCGGGCGTCATGCGCGTCATGGCAAACGCGGACAGTTCGAACAGTTCGGGCGAGGCGATCAGCTGGCGCGCGCGCAGCACGGCCGACGCATCGGGTTGTGCTTGAACCAAGCCGTTCAACACCACATGCGCCTGCGCCAAGTGGCTTTCCACATCGGTCTTGATGCGTTCGGTCATGTCCGCGATGATTTTTCCCGACAGCAACTGCACGCTCTGCACATTGCTGCGGTACAAAAACCAGCCCACGGTGGCGGCCGGCAGCAGCGAGAACAGCAGCAGGCTGACGATCAGCACCGCCCGAAGCGAGAACGTCCGGGATGGCTTCGGGTTTGAGCTCATGCAAGGCCCAGGATTTCAAGCGTGTCCATCGGCTGGCTGCGCCCCGGCAGCTGGACCAGGGCACGTTCGCCGGTGCGAACCGCCCCGGTGACCAGACGCACCGCCTGCACGCTGGCAGCCACCGACCAGGACAGGCGCGGCTCGCCCTGAAACAGCTTGAGCGCCGCCGACACGGTGTCGCCGACCGGCGTGGTCTGGCCGGTGCGGCTGATCAGGCCATCCAGGTGGGCAAAGGCCACCGGGCCGCTGTGCAGCGCCACGCCCAGCGAAAACTTCGGCAGTCCGCGGCCGGCCAGGTTTTTTTGCACGTGGGCGTCAATGCGCCGGGTGGCGTTCGTCAGCCCCAGTGCGGCGCGGACGGCCCGCAGCCCGTGGTTCACCGACTGCGTGTCGGCGGCATCGACAAAAATGCACAGCATGCCTTCGCCGACAAACTGCATGTAATGCGCGCCGAACAGGTACACCGTGTCGCCGACGCTGCTGTAGAGCAACTGGACGATCTCGCCGAGTTCGGTGCTGGTCAGCACCTGCGTCCACAGGGCGTAATCGCGCATGTCGGCATACAGCACCGTGGCGCTGGAAAACTTCTCGCTGCTCGGCGCCGTGCTGCTGTCGGGCCACTGCGCACTGAGCGCCTTGACCATGCGGCTTTCGTACAAAGCGCCAATCTTGTGGCGCTGCGCGTCCAGCGCCAGCTGCACCGCCTTGTCCACCACCTGGGTGCGCATGGCGTCGGCACGCTCTCGCTTGTGCAGCTGCGCGCTGACGGCTTCCCGCAGTTCCTGGGGTGCAAATGGCTTGGTCAGGTAGTCGTCGGCGCCGGTGGTCATGCCCAGGCGCATGTAGCTGCGGTCCTGCAGGGAGGTCAGCAAGATCACCGACGTTGCCGCGAGCAGCGGGTCGCTTCGCACCTGGTCGAGCACTTCGAAACCATCCATCAGCGGCATCTGCACATCGCTCACGACCAGGTCGGGTTTGTGCTCCCGAACCAGCGCCAAGCCCTTGGCGCCGTCTTCAGCAGCCATCACCTGGTAGCCTTCCTTTTTCAACACCTGGCTTACCAGCAGGCGCGTGCCGGCATCATCATCAATCACCACGATCACGGGCATAACAATTCTCGCTAATTTTTGACAGCCGACCATGCGGGACGACTAGCGCACAAGCCTTTTTCGGCCAAGGCCCAGGGTGCCGGCGCAACGCCCGACGCATGCGACCCTTGGGTCAGGTTCGGCATGCGTCTTTTTGTCTTTTAGCAAAATGGCAACCTGAGAAGTTTTTATCTCAAATATGTCAATTGTCACAAATAAACAAGGGTTTATTCAAGGTATTACAAACTTTTGATATTTTGTGGGCGGCTGGCAGGCGCAGTTCTTGGGCCTGGCGAAAGGCAACCGAGACACACCCTGCTTTTGCACAGCCTCAAGCAGGTGGCCGGTGCAGCAAAGCCAGTGTGGCGTGCATGACTTCGGGCACAAAGGCCATCTCTACGTGCGCGGTGCCGCGAACCAGCCGGTTGCAGGCGCCTGGCAAGGTGGCGGTGCTGGCCGGGAACACGATGTTGTCGCAGTTGGAATACCAGCAGGTGAACAGCGCGTGCCGGCCCGCTGGCATTTCATGGTCCAGCGCGGCGTTCCAGCTCGAGAACAGGCGCATCTGGCGGCCGTTCATGCCATGCCCGAAACGCGCCAGCCAGGTGCCCCGGTGCGGTGTGCCGATCGTCACCACATGGTGCACCCGTGCCTCGGCCTTCATCAGCTTGAGCCAGGACCGGGCGGCCAGGCCGCCCATGCTGTGGCAAACCAAGAGCGGCGGCATCCCGCTGGCTTCGGTGACGCGACGGACGGCCGCGTCGATCTGTGGCGCATAGTCGTCAATCGAGCCGAAGATCGGCTCCAGATTGACAGCGACGAAGGCATGGCCGCTGCCCTGCAATCGCGCAAGCCACGGCGTCCAGAGGCCGCGGTTGCAGAAAAACCCGTGCACGAACACCACGCCCCGGCGCCCCTTGACCCGCGCGGGCGGACCGAGCTGGTCAGCGATGGCATTGGGCCGAAAGGGCTGGCGCCAGCAGAAAACCCGGGGCGCGGTGACGGTTTCACCCCACCAGGCCGCGAACAGCTCGCGCCCGTTCGGCGGGGGCACCGGATCACTTTTGTTCAGTTGCCTTGCCAGGGTCAATTCGATCGCAAGAAACGCGGAGTAGCCAAGCGCAATCGCCATGAACCCTGCAAAAGCCAGCAGCGGCGCGCTGCGGCCGAAGACCCACAGCCAGCCCCCCGCCGCAGCGAGGATCGACAGGGTGATGAGCCGTTGCAGCGAGGCGAGCATAAAGGCGGTCAGGCAGCGTGCGGCGGCGGTTCAGGCCAGCGCCACATCGCGGCCTGTCAGCGTTTTGGCCAGGCCCTGCGCCAGCCGGTTGACCGCGCCATACACCGACAGCTGCGGATTGGCGCCGATGCTGGTCGGGAAAATCGATCCGTCGTGGACCGAGAGGTTGTCCAGTTGCCAGTGCACGCCGTCCGGCCGGGTGACGCCCTGGCGCGCGCTGCCGGCCAGGCCGCAGCCGCCCATCACATGCGCGCTGACCACCTTCAGCAGGCGCGGCTTCATCGGCAACGCCAGCACCGCTTCGCGCGCCTGCGGCCAGGAGGTGTACTGCACGGCCATTTCGTGCAGCGGCAGCACCTGCCGGGCGCCGGCGGCGAACTGGATTTCCATCATCGACAGCAGCGCCCGGCGCGCGCCCTGCATGGTGTAGTCGCCCAGCGGATAGTCCAGCACAGGCGAGCCGTCACCACGCAATGTGACCTGGCCGCCGGGTGCTTCGTCGTGGAAGCCGTCGCGCAGCAGCGCCAATAGCGTGTGGTTGTGCGGGAACGCGCTGAGCAGGTCATGCTGTCCCCGGCCATAACCCGGCACGGTGGAGGCAAAGATCAGCGGATGCAGCGGCGGCGCCTCCAGCTTGTAGCCCATGGCGCCGTCGATCGGCTGGGTCTGCAGGAAATGGTCGGTGTAGACCGACTGCGGCGCACCGCTCCAGGCCTCGACCTTCTGGTCAAAGATGCTGGACGACATCACCACCGGGTGCAAAAAGGTCCGGCCGCCCAGCCGGCCGTGGGGATCGGGTGCGCCAGAGCGCAGCAGCACCGCCGGCGAATTGATGGCACCACCGGCCAGGACATAATGTTTCGCTATTATTTCAGCAGCTGCTTGTGCAGACGGAGCCTGCACAAATGCCCCATTTGGCTTGATATTCCGGCAGATCAGAGAGTTGACCCGGCCGTTGGCCAGTTCAAAGCGCTCGGCACGGGTTTCGACCAGCAGCTGCGCGCCCAGGTCGAGCGCCGCCGGAATGGTGGTGACCAGCATCGACTGCTTGGCATTGGTCGGGCAGCCCAGTCCGCAGGAGCCCAGGTTCCAGCAGCCCTTGACATTGCGCGCGATAGGCGCCGCGTGAATGCCGAGCCTGCGCGCGCCACGGCCCAGCAAGGCATTGTTTTCATTCGGCGCCACCTGCCAGGGCGCGATGTTCAGCCGCTGCTCGGCCTGCGCGAAATACGGCGCCAGGGCGGCTTCGGTGTAGCCGTGCAGGCCGAAACGGTCCTGCCAGAACTTCAGCGTCGAAGCCGGTGTTCGAAAGGA
>JBBSRS010000167.1:0-6091 GCA_038242795.1 Burkholderiales bacterium | reverse complement strand
TGGTCTACGAATGCAAGAGCCGCGACATTCTGATGGTGCTGCTGACCCCCCTGAAATACCAGCGCACGCCGCACAGCGTCCCGGAAATCAAGGACCGCGTGCTTGAACTGGCCTTCAATTCGACCTTTTTGCGGGAAATGCGCATGTTCGCCCATGCCCGTGACTACGCCAACGGATCGTTTTTTCCCATCGGACGGATGGAAAGGCGACTGATTCGCCTGAATTTCCATGTGATTGATACGCCGGAAAAAATGAATGCCTTCAAATCCGAAACCAAGCTCGCGGCAAACAAGGAGTTTTTTGAATTGCTGAAAAATATGGGACGCCAGCGGGCCAAGGCCTGGCTGGAGGCAAACCACGGCGACATTGGCAAGCGGTCCACCGTCGATCTGGCTGAATTGTTTTACTGAAAGTGAAGGCCACTTGGGTGGCCAATGGGAAACCGTCCATTTTTTTAAAGGAGTAGCGGTCATGAAAAATCCGTTTATGAGCATGTTTTTGAGTGGCGCCAACAAGATCGCCGGATCGGCCCGCGCCCAGGCCACGGCCGCCGTCAAGCGCGAAGCCGCCAAGAACACCCGTCAGGCCACCAAAGCCTGGACCGACGCGCTGCTGCCCAAGGCGGCAGCCCCGAAAAGGAAGAAATCGGCAAAGAAGTAGATTGCTATTTAAAAAATAGCTGCCTGCGTATGCTGGTATTGCGCAAAAGGCTTGTTTTGCTTAAAAACGGCAACTACTTGGCGCTCTCGAAGCTGTTCGTAATATCTTTTGTCATTGCGGACTTGATACGCAATCCATGACCCCCGTTTGAGGAGAAGTCATGGTTCCCGGGTCAAGCCCGGGATGACAGGGGCTCATGTCACGACGCGGCAACCTGCAAAGCGATCTGAGTTGTTGTCAAAACGCCTGTTGAGGCCGGCTTGAAAAACGTCAAAGAATGCGGTTGAACCAGAGCAGCGACAGGCCGGCCGACAGCAAGCCCAGCAGCGCAGCGACCAACGCCAGCAGCCCGGAAATCTCGGTTTCCTTTTTTTCTACCGTCAACCGGGAACTGAGCGTCTGGTAGACCTTTTTCAGGTCGCCGGCCGTGCCGGCATAAAAGTATTCGGCCTGGGTGGCGCGGGCGATGCCCTTGAGCGTTTCCTCGTCGAGCTTGACGCGCATCGACCAGCCTTCAAAACCGATGGTCTCGCCTTCGACCGTGCCGACGCCCACGGTGTAGACCCGCACGCCCCGGTCCGCCGCTGCATTGGCCGCGTCGAGCGAATCGACGCCGGTGGTGCGCTGGCCGTCGGTCAACAGGATGATGGCAGCCGAGTTGTAGGAACCGGGTGCGACCGGCGTGAACGGTTTCTTGCCGTTGGCGTCGTCCTTCCCCGCCTGGTCGAGCGACAGGCCGCGCTTGCGGTCCCGGCCGGTTTCCAGCGTTTCCAGGTCGATGCCCGCGTCGGGAAACAACTCGCCGAGCGACACGACGATGCCGTTGCCGATGGCGGTTCCACGCTGCAACTGGAACTTGTCAATGGCCACCGTCAGGTCCTCGCGGCTCAGGGTCGGCGGCTGCACCACGGCGGCGGTGCCGGCAAAAGCCACCACGCCCACCCGCACACCGCGCGGCAGGTCGGCCAGGAAGGCCTTGGCTGCATTTTGCGACGCCACCAGCCGGTTGGGCTGCACATCGGTTGCCCGCATGCTGCCCGAGACATCCATGGCCAGGATGATGGTTTCATTTTGCGATGGCAGCGTGACCACGGCGAACGGGCGCGACGACGCCACCAGCATGGCGGCCAGCGACAGCAGGAACAGCAGTGGCGGAATGTGCCGGCGAAAGCCCTGGCCCTTGCCCATGGCTTCCCGCACGATGGACAGGCTGGCGTAGCGCAGCGCCATTTTTTTCTTGCGGCCCAGCAGCCAGACATACACCGCCACCAGCAACGGAAGGGCCAGCAGCAGCCACAGGAACTGCGGCCAGAGAAAAGTCATGGGAAGTGTCATGTGATGTTCTCCACACTGTTCAGCCTGCACGCGCCAGGTGGGCCGGCAGACGGCCTGCGGCGGCAGAAGCGCCAGACAGGCGGCTGCGTTGTTTGCGCAGGTCGGTAAAACGCAGGATGGCGTCGGCCAGGTCGTCGTCGGTTGAAAGCTCCAGCGTGTCCACACCCGCATTCCCCAGCGCCTGGCGCAGGTCGGCTTCGCGCTGGGCGGCGATGCGCGCAAAGCGTTTTCGAAAGCCGGCATCATGGGTGTCGACCAGCAGCTGTTCGCCGGTTTCGGCGTCCGTGATCGGGATCAGGCCCAGGTCGGGCAGTTCCAGTTCCAGCGGGTCGAGCAGGCGCACCGCCACCACGTCATGCCGCTGCGCGAGTTGCCCCAGTGGCGCTTCCCAGCCTGCCTCGGTGATGAAATCGGACACCACGAACACGGTGGAGCGGCGGCGTATCAGGTTGGCGGCCGACGCCAGCAATTCATGCAGGCGGGTCGGTCCCGCGCTGGGCGTTTCGGGCCGCGACCGCAGGGTGTGCAGCAGGTTCAGCACATGGGGGCGGCCGCTGCGCGCCGGCAAAGCGGTGTCGACGCCAGAGCCATAGAGCAGGGCCCCGACGCGGTTGCCATGGCGCGTCAACAGGCGGGCCAGCACGGCGACGAAATCGGTCAGCACCTGGCGCTTGGCGCTTTCGCCGGAGCCGAAATCCATCGACGGGCTCAAATCCAATAAAAACCAGGCGCTCATCTCGCGGTCTTCGGTGAACACGCGCACATGCGGCTGCTGCAGCCGCGCCGTCACGTTCCAGTCAATATGCCGCACATCGTCGTGGAACTGGTATTCCCGCAGGTCCGCCAGGTCCATGCCGGTGCCGCGAAACAGAGTACGGTAGTCGCCCTGCAACAGCCCGTCCAGACGGCGCAATACCGTCCATTCCAGCCGGCGCAAGAGATGGTCTGCGCTTTCGGCCGGCGCAGGGAGGGGCGCCACCGGCAGCTTTGAAGCCAGTGACAGCTTAACCATGAGCGCCCCCGCAATCGTTGTTCGGCGCACCGATACAAAGCAGGCGCAGCCTTCTATATCTGCAAGTTCCGGCCGCGGAACCGGCTTTGCCGGGCCGCAGGCGGGGCGGCCCCCCCGGGGGGCAGGAAGCTACACGCAGTGAGCGACCGTGGGGGCTTGTTCTAGGCCACAAGTTTTTCATGCGCAAGCGGCTTGGCGGGTTGCGGGATCCTGGCCATGATTTTTTCCACGATCCGGTCGGCGGAAAAGCCTTCGGACAGCGCTTCGTACGACAGCACCAGCCGGTGGCGCAGCACATCGGGAATCAGGTCGGCCATGTCTTCAGGCAGCGCATAGCTTCGGCCGCGCAGCATGGCCAGGGCCCTGGCGCCTTCGGTCAGGTTGATGGTGGCGCGCGGGCTGGCGCCAAAGGTGATGAAGCGGGCCAGTTCGTCCAGCCCATGCTTTGCCGGGTTGCGTGTGGCCGACACCAGCCGAACCGCATACTGGACCAGCGACGGATCGACATAAACGCGCCGGCATTCGGCCTGCAGCGCGGCCAGCTGCTCGGTACTGGCCACGGCCGACACCGCCACCGCCGGACCGGTGACGCGCTGGACGATGACGAACTCTTCCTCGTCGGTCGGGTAGTCCACCATCACCTTCATCATGAAGCGGTCCACCTGCGCCTCGGGCAGCGGGTAGGTGCCTTCGGTTTCAATGGGGTTTTGCGTTGCCATGACCAGGAAAGGCGCGGGCACCTTGTGGGTGATGCCGGCGATCGTCACCTGCCGCTCCTGCATCACCTCCAGCAGGGCGCTCTGCACCTTGGCCGGGGCGCGGTTGATCTCGTCGGCCAGCAGCAGGTTGGTGAACACCGGGCCCAGCGAGGTCGTGAACTCGCCGGTTTTCTGGTTGTAGATGCGCGTGCCCACCAGGTCGGCGGGCACCAGGTCGGGCGTGAACTGGATGCGCTTGAACTGGCCACGAATGGTTTCGGCCAGCGTCTTGATCGTCAGCGTCTTGGCCAGGCCGGGAACGCCTTCGACCAGCAGGTGGCCCTGCGCCAGGATGGCCACCATGACGCGTTCCAGAAACCGGTCCTGGCCGACCACCACGCGCTTGACCTCGTAGAGGATCTGTTCCATCAGTTGCGCGGTGTCGTGGCCGTCAGCAGCCGAATGCTCAAAAGGGTTCGAATCCATAAAAAAAGCCTTTTAAAAACCCGTCAAAAAGGAGTCATGCCGGCGGCCGAGGCGGCATTTTCAATCGGCACCGCAAAACCGATGCCGACAAAAGAGCGCTGACCGTTGGGGTTGTAGATCGCTGTCACGATGCCGATCACCTCGCCTTCCATGGTGACCAGCGGACCGCCCGAGTTGCCGGGGTTGGCGGCGGCATCGAACTGGATCAGGTTGGTGATGACCTGTTGTCCGTCGGGCGAGCGAAAGTTGCGTTTGAGCCCCGAAATGACACCGCTGGAGGCCGACGGGCCAATGCCGAACGGATACCCCACGGCCACCACGCCGTCGCCGGGCGCCAGGTCAGCCGTCGAGCGCAATGTGGCAGCCATCAGGTCGTCGGGAATCTTGTGCGCCTGCAGCACGGCCAGGTCGTTCTCGGGCTGCATGCCGGTGACGCTGGCGGTGGACTCCAGCCCGTCGGCAAAGGTGAGCTTGATGGTTTGCGCACCCTGCACCACATGCAGGTTGGTCAGGATGATGCCCTTGTCCGAAATGACGACGCCGGTGCCCACGCTGCGGTCGGCATGTTCGTCGCCGTCCTTGTCCTTGGTCGGCTTGCCCAGCCCCGTCACGCGCACCACCGACGGAATGATGGCTTGATAGGCTTTCACCGCCGGCGAGGGAAGCACGGTCGTTTCCAGGGTCTTGAGGACAGCGGCGTTGATGTCCTTCTGGGTCAGCTTGCGGGCGCCAGGCTGCAACGAAGAGAACAGGCTGATGGCCAGCAGCAGCGCCAGCAGCCCCACCACCGACCACAGCAGGTGGATGTTGTGAAGTGACAGGTGCCGCCTGAGGCGCGCAGTGCCTGGAGGGGGCAGCGCCGGCTTTTCGCCCTCTGGCAGCGCCTGCGGTGTCCGGGCTGGGGGCGCAGGCTCGTCACCGCCGGAGCGTGCTGGCGCTGGCGCAGAATGCTGGCGATGAGAGCTACTGTAGAGGGCAGGCCTGCGCATCCGTTCACCTGTGAGGTTATGTGAAAAACCAGCGAAACAAGAAATACACCGTATCATGATTTATGCTTTGATGCATAAGTTGAAGGCCTTGTCAGGGGCTTGTTGAAACAACCCCTTTCGGTTTGTTTCAACTGGTCTCAGGAACCGCCGGCGGGCACGGCTGCGCCACGACCCGCGCTGCTTTCACGCGTGGAAACGCAATGCAGGGACGGGTTGCCTTTGTGTGTCACCATGGCGCACCCGGCCCATTCCTTTGCTCCTTGGCAAGCACCTTCATGACCTTCTGGATCGACACACATTGCCACCTTGACGCCGCCGAGTTCCTGGCCGACCGGGACGACATGCGCGCGCGCGCTGCAGCCGAGGGCGTCGCGCATTGCGTGCTGCCGGCCGTGGCGGTGGGCAACTTCGAGGCGGTCCGGCTGCTGGCGCACCGCTTTTCGGACAGCTATGCGCTGGGCATTCACCCGCTGTGCGTGCCCGAAGCGCAGGACGCCGACCTGCAGGCGCTGGATGCGGAGTTGCACCTTCGCCGGGACGACCCGCGCCTGGTGGCGGTGGGCGAGATCGGGCTGGATTATTTCGAGCCGATGCTCAAGCAAAGCCCGATGCGCGAGCGCCAGGAATTTTTCTACCGCGAGCAGCTCAAGCTGGCGCGCCAGCATGGCCTGCCGGTCATGCTGCATGTGCGGCGCTCGGCCGACAAGCTGCTCAAGCACCTGCGCGAACTCCAGCCCGCAGGCGGTTGGCGCGGTATCGGCCATGCCTTCAACGGCAGCCAGCAACAGGCGAATGAATTCATCACGCTGGGGCTGAAGCTCGGTTTTGGCGGCAATGTGACGTTCGACTCGGCGCTGCAGATCCGGCGCCTGGCCAGTGGCCTGCCGCTGGAGGCGCTGGTGATGGAAACC
>JBBSRS010000166.1:0-6144 GCA_038242795.1 Burkholderiales bacterium | reverse complement strand
TGCCGTTTGATGGCCGAAATGTGGTGGATGGATGCAAACTTCAAAAACCCCAGCCTCGTTTCAATCGAACGCTGCAGCAGTTCACGCTGGTAGGCGTCCACCGCATCCCATTTGTTGACGGCGAGCACCACCGCCCGGCCGCTTTCCAGAATATAGCCGGCAATGTGCGCATCCTGGTCCGTCACGCCCTGGGTTGCGTCGAGCAGCAGCAACACGACATTGGCGTTCTCGATCGCCTGCAGTGTCTTGACGACAGAAAATTTTTCGATGGCCTCGAAAACCTTGCCCTTGCGGCGCAGTCCGGCGGTGTCGATGAGTTCGAACCGCTGACCTGCATGCTCGAACGGCACCGAGATGGCATCGCGGGTGGTTCCTGGCAGGTCAAAGGCCACCAGGCGCTCTTCCCCAAGCCAGGTGTTGATCAGCGTTGACTTGCCCACATTGGGGCGGCCGGCCACCGCCAGCTTGATGACTGCAGGATCTTCCTGCTCGGTCGATTCCAATGGATCCGGCAGATTCAGCGGTGCCAGCGCCAGGTCGACCAGCATCCGCATGCCCTGCCCGTGCGATGCGGACACCGCCAGCATTTCACCAAGCCCGAGTTCGAAGAACTCCGAAACCTGCGTGCCTTCGGGCAGCCCCTCGGCCTTGTTGGCGGCCAGCACCGTCGGTTTTCCCAGCTTGCGCAGGTAGTTGGCAATGTCATGGTCTTGCGCGCTGATGCCGGCGCGCGCATCGACCACAAAGATCACCACATCCGATTCGGCAACCGCCTGGCGCGTCTGCCGGGCCATCTCCTTGTAGATGCCGGTCACGGCATCGGGCTCGAACCCCCCGGTGTCGATGACGATGTACTCATGGGGGCCCAGTTTGCCGTTGCCGTAATGACGATCACGTGTCAGTCCGGCATAGTCGGCCACGATCGCATCCCGCGTCTTGGTCAGCCGGTTAAAAAGGGTTGACTTGCCCACGTTCGGGCGGCCAACTAAGGCAATGACAGGTTTCATCAAAATGAGTAAATCAGTTTCTGGCGCAAATGCCGTTATTCGGGCTGAAAGCCGTAAAGGCCGCCGTTGCGGGTGACAGCAACCAGGGTGTTGCCCGCCAGCACCGGGGCAGCGGAGATGGCCGAACCATCGGTGCTCAGGCGGTTGAGCAGGGAACCATCCTCACGCGACAGCAGGTGAACGAATCCTGTGGCATCGCCGATCACCACGGAACGGCCCGCCAGCAACGGGGCGGTCAGCCCCCGGTAACGCAGTCGCTCGCTCGACCAGACGCGTTCGCCATCGCTGCGTTTCCATGCCAGCACGGTGCCATCGGCTTCCGTGCCAAACAGCAGCCGGTCATCACCCTGAATCCCCTGCACGCCGTTGGCAGGCCGGGTCCACAGCACATTGCCACGGGTGGTGTTGACGCAACCGATGCTGGACTGGAATGCCCGCACACAGACGTTGTCACCCACCCGGCTGACGCTGCCCACCAGGTCCACGAGCCGCTCGATGTCGTTGATGCCGCGTGGCGTGGCGATGGGTGCTTCCCACTGGATGCTGCCATTCGAAGGATTCATGCCTGCCAAACGACCGGCCAGACCGACCACCAGGGTGTCCCCAACAGCCAGCATCACGCCGGACTGCCGCAGCACCAGCGGATCGCTTGAACGCTGCTGCGCCCACAGCTTTCGCCCAGTCTGTCCGTCAAAGGCATTGACCGAACGGTCCGCGGCCAGCACAAACACGCGCTCGCCTGCCACGAACGGGGCGGTGAACGCCTGGGCCGTGAGCTTTTGACGCCACAGCTCGCGGCCAGCCTGCATGGCAATGACTTCGTTGTCTTTGGTGACCACGGCGAGCACCTTGCCATCGCTGCCAACGCCAGCGGCAATGGGCGTCTTCAGGGCCAGGCGCCAGACGTCGCGGCCCGTCTGGGCATCAACAAGCGCGACCGTGCCATCGTCACTGGCCACAGCCACGCTGTTGTCAGCGACACCGACCTCTAGCGGGAAATTGACCGGTCCAATGCGTTGGGTCCAGCTTTGACGCACGGAAACCAGCGCCGTCACCGGTTGAAGTTCCGTGGGTTGGGGCTTTTTGCTTCCGCCAAAACAACCCGCCAACAGTGCTACGCTAATAATAGCTAAAGGGGCCCGTGCAGCAAGCGCCGAGGCCAAAAATGATTTGATTTTCATTTGCTTGCTCCGGCATTGTCGGCAGTTGCCAGCTTGAGCTGTCCGGCAGTGGGGTCCACACCCAGCGCATTCAGCTTGATCTCGACCAGACGCCGGTATTCGGTGCGGTCGTCAAAGGCCTTCCAGGCTTTCTCGTATTCGGCTTTGGCTTCGACTTTTTTGCCTTGCGCCATCATGATGTCTGCACGCCGGTCGGCCACCAGGGCTTCAAAATTTTTGGGAAAAGCACCGGAAAGCTGTTGCAGGCCTTCATCATAAGATTTCTTGTCAAGCAGCAATCCGGCCAGCCGAAGCCTGGCAACTGCCTGGTAGCCGGGATCGGACGCCTTGTCGGCCACCCAGGCCAGCGCTGCGCGGGCTGCATCGGCATTGCCTTTTTCTTGATGGGCCTTGGCCACGAGAAGGCCCGCCTGCTGTGCATAGGTGGTGCTGGCGAAACGGTCTTTCATTTCGGCCAGCGCACGGTCAATTTTCGCAGCATCGCCCGACACGATGGCCCGCTCGATCTCGTCGAACATGACTGAGGCCTGGGCCGCCTGGCTACGCTGCCAGTAGTGGTAGCCGTTCCAGGCTGCAAATGCGCCCAGAACGACAATCAGCGCCCAGGTGATCAGATTGCCGTACTGCTTCCAGAAATGCTTGATCTCGTCAAGTTGTTCCTGCTCTTCCAAATCGAGGTGTTTTGCCATAAATTTCCGGGGGTTTGTACCCGACGCGGGCGGGCTGAATTGAAAAAGGATTGTAGAACGCTGAACTTTTGCCTAAACCGTGGGGCTACTGCGCAGCATGCCGGCCCACGCAGTCACGTCATCCAGCGATTGAAGCGTCTGTCCGTTGGCAGACTCGGCTTTTTCACCGCGCAGCGGTTTCACGGCAACGCGGCCATCGGCCAGTTCGGCGGCCCCAAAAACGAGTGCAAAACCAGCCCCGCTGGCATCGGCGCGCTTGAACTGCGACTTCATGCTGCCCATGCTGCCCGGTGAGGCGCTGGCATGCATCTGCACGCTGACTCCGGCTTCTCGCAGAGACTGCAGGGTTTTCATGACGGCGGGCAGGGCCGAGGCTTCGGGAACCACCGCGTAGGCGTCCGGTACAGGCAGTTCGCCAAAAGCGCCCTCCTCGTCAATGAGTTCGAGCACACGCTCGATTCCCAGTGCCCAGCCGACGGCTGGTGCGGGTTTGCCGCCCATCTGTGCAATCAGGTCGTCGTAACGGCCGCCTGCGCAAATGGTGCCTTGCGCGCCCAGGCGGTCGGTGACGAACTCGAAGACCGTCAGGTTGTAGTAGTCGAGTCCGCGCACCAGCCGGTGATTCAACGTCCAGGCAATGCCATTGGCGTCCAGGATGGCCTTGAGGCCGTCGAAATGCGCCAGCGACTGTGCGCCGAGAAAATCGATGAGGCGCGGAGCGCCGTCCACCACCGGCTTCATCGCCGGGTTCTTGGTGTCGAGAATACGCAGCGGGTTGCTGTGCAGGCGCCTTTTCGCTTCTTCGTCGAGCGAGTCAGCATGTTGTTCAAGGTAGGCAATCAGTTGCGCCCGGTGCTGGGCGCGTTCGTCGGGCTGGCCCAGGCTGTTGATTTCCAGACGCCAGTCGCTCAGGCCCAGTTCCTTCCAGAGCGCGACAGCCAGCAGAATCAGCTCGGCGTCCACTTCCGGGCCTGCAAACCCCAGCGCTTCGGCGCCAATCTGGTGAAACTGACGGTATCGGCCACGTTGAGGACGCTCTCGACGAAACATGGGCCCCATGTAGTAAAGGCGTTTGCCGCCGTCGTACAGCAGGTTGTGCTCGGTCACCGCGCGCACCACGCTCGCAGTGTTTTCTGGTCGCATGGTCAGGTGGTCGTGGTCGCCATGCTTGTCCGAGCGGTCTTCAAAGGAATACATTTCCTTTTCGACAATGTCGGTGACTTCGCCAATGCCGCGCACAAAAAGCTGGGTGTGCTCCAGAATCGGCGTGCGGATGTTGCGGTAGGCATAACGCGCCATGAGGGCGCGAACCTTGTCTTCCAGCCACTCCCAGCGCGCAGAGTCCGGCGGCAGGATGTCGTTCATGCCCTTGACGGCGGCAAGTTTTGCGATTTTGACCGGCACGGTTTTTTCTGCCGGACCCACATTCATTTTTTCAGGCATGTCGTTCAGGAAGCCTGGGCCAGCGTAGCCGACCCAAAACGTTTTTCAATATAGTTTTCAACGATCACCTGGAACTCCTGCGCAATGTTGTCACCACGCAGGGTCAGTCTTTTTTCGCCATCGATGAAGACGGGAGCAGCCGGCGCCTCGCCCGAACCGGGAAGGCTGATGCCAATATCGGCATGCTTGCTTTCGCCAGGCCCATTGACGATGCAGCCCATGACGGCCACGCGCAGGCCTTCGACGCCGGGATACTGCTCGCGCCAGACGGGCATCTGGGCACGAAGGAAGTCGTCGATCTGCTTGGCCATTTCCTGGAACGTGGTGCTGGTGGTGCGCCCGCAACCGGGGCACGCCGTCACGCTCGGCACAAAGGTCCGCAAGCCCAGCGCCTGCAAGATTTCAGCGGCAATGACCACTTCCTGCGTTCGCGCCTCGCCGGGCTGGGGGGTCAATGACACCCGAATCGTGTCGCCAATGCCTTCCTGCAACAGGATGGAGAGTGCCGTGGCCGACGCGACGGTGCCCTTGGTCCCCATGCCGGCTTCGGTCAGTCCCAGGTGGAGCGTGTGATCGGTGCGTCGGGACAGTTCACGGTACACCGACACCAGGTCCTGAACGCCGCTGACCTTGCAGGACAGGATGATCTGGTCTCGCCGCATGCCCATCTCTTCGGCACGCCTGGCGGAATCAATGGCCGAGGTGATCAGCGCTTCGTACATCACCTGCCGGGCATCCCAGGGCGTGCTGCGAAGGCTGTTTTCATCCATCAGGCTGGCGAGCAGTTCCTGGTCAAGGCTGCCCCAGTTGACGCCAATGCGGATGACCTTGTTCCAGCGCATGGCCGCCTCAATCATTTGGCCGAACTGCGTATCGCGCTTGTTGCCTTTGCCGACGTTTCCCGGGTTGATCCGGTACTTGGACAGCGCCTGCGCACAGGCGGGGTAATCGGTCAGAAGGCGGTGGCCGTTGTAATGGAAGTCGCCAATCAGGGGAACGTCAACCCCCATGCGGTCAAGCTGGTCTCGCACATAGGGAACCGCGGCAGCCGCCTCAGGCGTGTTGACCGTGATGCGCACCATTTCAGAACCGGCCAGGGCCAGTTCCTTGACCTGAATGGCCGTGCCGATGGCATCCACGGTGTCGGTGTTGGTCATGGACTGGATACGCACGGGCGCGTCGCCGCCAACGGTCACGACACGCGAGCCCCAGACGACCCGCGACTGGATGGAACGATGCGGCTTCGGAAAAGCAGAAGCGATGGGAAGGCAGTTTTGCACTATTTCACCTCGAAACGGGCAGTGTTGTTCTTGGTCACGCTGGCAAGATCAAAGGCCTGGCCGCGCACCTGAACTTGTATGAGATTGGCACGGTTCGCCACCACCGCAAGCGGCAGCACACCCGACAGGCTGACAGACTCGCCGGCGCGAAGCGTGCGGTCGAGCAGCACATTGCCGCTGGCATCCGTCACCTTTACTTTTGACGCGCCTTTTGCGCTGATGGTCATCGGGGGTTCGGCCGGGGCAGCGTCTATGGATGCTGCCGCGAGCGAACCTGTTGTCGCAGCAGGAGCATCGGCAGGCGTCATGAAGGATGCGCCCGGAACATCGTTGCCCGGAGATGTGGGGGTTATCACGGTCGTCGTGGTCGACGCCGATTCCGTCACCTGACCCTGTACGGTTTGAGGCAGACCGGCCTGCCGGTATCTTGCAATTTCCTTTTGGATGGACGGCAAGAACACCAACACCAGTGCCCCCAACAGCAAACCCGTGCCCACCAGGACGGCCGGCCGCGAGAGATGGGACCAGAAAGGCGTCACATTCC
>JBBSRS010000165.1:0-6152 GCA_038242795.1 Burkholderiales bacterium | reverse complement strand
GTGGTGATGGATAACCTGAGCTCTCACAAAGTCGCCGGCGTCCAGGCAGCCATTGAAGCGGCAGGCGCGACGCTGCGCTACCTGCCGCCCTACAGCCCGGACCTCAACCCGATCGAGCAAAGCTTTTCCAAGCTCAAGACCTTGCTGCGCAAAGCTCAGGCCCGCACGCTCGAAGCGCTGTGGAGCGCCGTTGGCGCCTTGCTCGACCTTTTTGGCCCCAGCGAATGCGAGCGCTACATTCGCCATTGCGGCTATTGCCAGTTAGGGTGAAACCGCTCTAGCCCCTGACCCGATTCTTCGCTCCTTCGTTTTTTTCAGATCTTGTTTTTAAACGCCACAAATCCCTTCAGCACTTGATGGCCCTTTCACGCAACCAGGACTGCCCCATGACCTTTCCCGACATCTTCGTCATCAGCAATGCACGCACCGCCATTGGCACCTTTGGCGGTGCGCTCAAAGACGTGCCCAATACGCAATTGGCCACCACCGCCGTCAAGGCCGCGCTGGAGCGCAGCGGCGTGGCCCCCGACGCCATCGGCCATGTGGTGATGGGCAATGTGATTCCCACCGACACCAAGGACGCCTACCTGGCCCGCGTGGCAGCGATTGATGCCGGTTGCCCCATCGAAACACCCGCCTTCAACGTCAACCGCCTGTGCGGCTCGGGCCTGCAGGCCATCATTTCAGCCGCACAGGCCATTGGCTATGGCGACTGCGACATCGCCATTGGCGGCGGCAGTGAGTCCATGAGCCGTGGCCCCTACTTCGACACTGCTGCACGCTACGGCATGCGCATGGGCGACAGCAAAAGCATCGACTACATGCTCGGCATCCTGCACGACCCCTGGCAAAAAATGCACATGGGCATCACCGCCGAAAACGTCGCCGCGCGCTACCACATCACGCGCGACATGCAGGACCAGCTGGCCCTGCAAAGCCAGCAGCGCGCCGCCGCCGCCATTGCTTCTGGCCGCTTCAAAGCGCAAATCGTGCCGGTCGAAATCGCCACGCGCAAAGGCATCGTGCTGTTTGACACCGACGAACATGTGCGCGCCGGCACCACCCTGGAAATACTGGCCGGCATGAAGCCCGCGTTTAAAAAAGATGGTGGTAGCGTCACCGCTGGCAACGCCTCGGGCATCAACGACGGCGCGGCTGCCGTGGTGCTGGCCTCTGGCGCGCGCGTGCAGGCGCTGGGCCTCAAACCGCTGGCGCGCCTGGTGGGTTACGCACATGCGGGTGTCGACCCGGCGTACATGGGCATCGGCCCCGTGCCCGCCACGCAAAAAGTGCTGCAGCGCAGCGGTTTGAGCGTGGCCGACCTGGACGTGATCGAGTCCAACGAAGCCTTTGCCGCGCAAGCCTGCGCCGTGATTCAGGAGCTGGGCCTTGACCCCGCCAAGGTCAATCCCAACGGCTCAGGCATCTCGCTCGGCCACCCGGTGGGCGCGACAGGCGCCATCATCACCACCAAGGCGATTGCCGAACTGCACCGCACCGGCGGGCGTTACGCGCTGGTGACCATGTGCATTGGCGGCGGCCAGGGCATTGCCGCCATTTTTGAGCGCGTGTGATTTGATAACCGGGCCGATGTCACGGCCCGGCCAATGCGTTTTCGCAGGGTGGGCATGACACACGTGACCTCAGTTGGTGGCACGGAATTCGCCCTCAACCTTGCTCAAGCCCCCACAAACGCCATGAATCGCGTCAGCGCCGGGCTAGCCTGCCCTGACCACACCAGGCTGGTCTCGCAGCGCGGCAAGGCTTTGCTCTGGCCTTTTCCTGTGTCTGCGCTGATTTCTCGGTACACCACGCCGGGCCGCTGAAATTGGCGCACGCTGGCTGGCACCCAGGCCGCGCCCAGCCCGGCGGACACCAGATTGACGATGGTTTGCATCTGAATCGCCTCTTGCGCCACGTCGGGCAGTTGTCCGGCAGCGTGGTACATGGCAAAAATCGCGTCGTACAAGGACGGCACGATGCGGCGCGGAAAAATCACCAGTGGCTGGTTCAGCACGTCTTTCAAACTGAGCTTTGCTTGGTGCGCCAGCGCGCTTTGCTCAGGCAGCGCCAGCACCAGGGTTTCTTGCGCGATGCGCTGGCAGGACAGGCCTGAGGGCGCAAAGCCGGGGGAATGCAGCATGAAACCGGCGTCAATGTCGCCGCGCTCCAGCGCCTGCAGTTGCACATCGCCGGTGGCTTCCAGCAGCTCCAGCTGCACCTTGGGGTATTGCTGGCGAAAAGCCCGCACCCAGCGCGGCAGGCCGTCAAAACCCACCGTGGACACAAACGCCAGCCGCAGGCGCCCGGCTTCGCCGTCGGCGCTGGCTTGCGCATACGCGGGCAAGGCCTGCGCGCGCGCCAGCAGGTCACGCGCCTTGGGCACCAGGGCAGCACCGGCCACGGTCAGTTGAACGCTGCGTTTGCTGCGCTCAAACAGGCGCAACCCGAGCAGCGACTCCAGCTGCGCAATGGCTTGCGTCAGCGGCGGCTGGGTCATGTTCAGGCGTTGCGCGGCGCGGCTGAAATGCAGTTCTTCCGCCACCGCCAAAAACTGACGCCACAAGCGCAGCTCGATCCAGACCGGTTGAGGGGATGAAAATAAGTCGTCGTTCATACGCACAGCATATTAATCGAGCGGTTAAAAGAGATTGGAGGCAATCAGTAAAACCGCGCATACTTGTGCCCTGACGTCTATCTCCCACCTTGAAAAGAGCCCCACATGCCTGACAAAGACCTTGCCATCAACCGCCGCTCGGCCAATATCACCGAGGGCAAATCGCGCGCGCCGAATCGCTCCATGTACTACGCCATGGGTTACGAGGAAAGCGATTTCAAGAAACCCATGATCGGCGTGGCCAACGGCCACAGCACGATCACGCCATGCAACAGCGGCCTGCAAAAGCTCGCCGATGCGGCGATTGCCGCGATTGAAGAAGCCGGCGGCAATGCGCAGGTATTCGGCACGCCGACGATTTCCGACGGCATGGCCATGGGCACCGAAGGCATGAAATATTCGCTGGTCAGCCGTGAAGTCATTTCAGACTGCATCGAAACCTGCGTCCAGGGCCAGTGGATGGACGGCGTGCTGGTGGTTGGCGGCTGCGACAAGAACATGCCCGGCGGCCTGATGGGCATGCTCCGCGCCAACGTGCCGGCCATTTTTGTCTATGGCGGCACGATTCTGCCTGGCCACTACAAGGGCAAAGACCTGAACATCGTCAGCGTGTTTGAAGCCGTCGGCGAAAACGCCGCGGGCCGCCTGAGCGACGAAGACCTGCTGCAAATCGAGCGCCGCGCCATTCCCGGCACCGGCAGCTGCGGCGGCATGTACACCGCCAACACCATGTCCAGCGCGTTCGAGGCACTGGGCATTTCACTGCCCTACTCCAGCACCATGGCCAACCCGCATGATGAAAAACTGGATTCGGCCAAAGAGTCGGCCCGGGTGCTGATCGAGGCGGTCAAGAAGGACATCAAGCCGTGCGACATCGTGACCCGCAAATCCATTGAAAACGCCGTGGCCGTCATCATGGCCACCGGCGGCTCGACCAATGCGGTGCTGCATTTCCTGGCGATTGCCCACGCAGCCGGTGTGGAGTGGACGATTGACGACTTCGAGCGCGTGCGCCAGAAAACCCCGGTGCTGTGCAACCTGAAACCCTCAGGCGAATACCTGGCGGTCGACCTGCACCAGGCCGGCGGCATTCCGCAGGTCATGAAAATGCTGCTGGTCGCCGGCCTGCTGCATGGCGACTGCCTCACCATTTCGGGCCAGACGATTGCCGAAACACTCAAGGATGTGCCCGATGCGCCACGTGCCGACCAGGACGTGATTCGTCCCATCGACAAGCCGATGTATGCCCACGGCCACCTGGCGATTTTGAAAGGCAACCTATCGCCTGAAGGCTGCGTGGCCAAGATCACCGGTCTGAAAAATCCGGTCATGACCGGCCCGGCGCGTGTGTTCGACGACGAGCAGTCGGGCCTTAAGGCGATTCTGGACGGCAAGATTGTGGCCGGGGACGTGATGGTGCTGCGTTACCTCGGCCCCAAAGGCGGCCCCGGCATGCCGGAAATGCTGGCACCCACGGGTGCATTGATAGGCGCCGGACTGGGCGAAAGCGTCGGACTGATCACCGACGGACGTTTTTCGGGCGGCACCTGGGGCATGGTCGTCGGCCACGTCGCGCCCGAAGCAGCGGCTGGCGGGAACATTGCCTTCATCCGCGAAGGCGATTCGATCACGATTGATGCCAACCAGCTGCTGCTGCAACTCAACATCAGCGACGCCGAACTCGAAAGCCGCAAAGTCGGCTGGACGGCGCCGGCGCCGCGGTACACGCGCGGCGTGCAGGCCAAGTTTGCATTCAATGCATCAAGTGCCAGCAAGGGCGCGGTGCTGGACGACTATTGATGACCGAGCACTGAACTGCCAAGTGAGGAGCCCGTGAGTTACAAACTTCACGGGCTTTTTACCGTTGTCAGGGCAGCATTATTTCGGGTGACAGCGACGGCATCACAGCCTTTTTCTGGAGGTTTGACCCATGGCTGCACGCTGTTTGCCAATGCGCTTTTGCTTGCGCTCATCCATCTTCTTGATTTCCTTGCGCTTGGTGTAGCCTGAAGCGTCAGCCCATGCCCACCAGGCGACAGCCAGCGCAAAGGGCAACAAGACCAGCCACCAATTCAGGCCAGCCACCGGTTCGATTCCCAGGTATTTCAGGGCCACACCCATAATGCCTATCAACAACAAATACATGCTCAACTCCTGAAATCGGACCGGCAGCCTGCAGGTTATGGTCAGGGTTGATGGTCAACTCCCGCCCCTACAATCGCGTTAAATCACTGTAACCGAATCCATCACCCTTTACGAATGAGGAGAACCCATGAAATTGAAACGCACGCTTTTGACCATTGCTTCCGTGGTGGCGACTTGGGCAGTTTGCGCTCCCGCCATGGCTGACCTGCAACTGGCAACCGCCAAAAACTGCATGGCCTGCCATGCCGTTGATAAAAAGCTGGTGGGGCCTTCTTACAAGGAAGTGGCCGCCAAATATGCAGGCCAGGCAGATGCTGTGGCCAAACTGGAAGCGAAGGTTCTCAAGGGCGGAGCGGGTGTCTGGGGACCCGTGCCCATGCCGGCCAATGCACAGGTCACGCCCGCCGAAGCCAAGCAACTGGTCGCCTGGATCCTGACGCAAAAGTAAACGCGCCCATGCGCTGAAGCCTTCCGGATTCAGGCAAGGCAAATAAAAAAGCCCGTCAACTGACGGGCTTTTTCAATGGCTGGCCTGCTCTATAAGCATCTTAGAGATTCTGCGAAAGCTGCTCCAGAATGGCCGGATTCTCAAGTGTCGAGGTGTCCTGCGGTGCCGTCTCGCCCTTGGCCACACCACGCAGCAGGCGACGCATGATCTTGCCGCTGCGCGTCTTGGGCAGGTTGTCGCCAAAACGGATGTCTTTCGGCTTGGCAATCGGGCCAATCTCCTTGCCCACCCAGTCGCGCAATTCCTTGGCAATCGCCTTGCCTTCGTCGCCTTCGGGACGCGAACGCTTGAGCACCACGAAGGCCACAATCGCCTCGCCTGTCAGGTCGTCGGGACGGCCGACCACGGCGGCTTCGGCCACCAGCGGATGCGCCACCAGCGCGGACTCGATTTCCATCGTGCCCATGCGGTGGCCTGAGACGTTCAGCACATCGTCGATGCGGCCGGTGATGCGGAAGTAGCCGTTGTCGATGTTGCGCACGGCACCATCGCCCGCCAGGTAAATTTTGCCGCCCATTTCTTCGGGAAAGTAGCTTTTCTTGAAGCGCTCGGGGTCATTCCAGATGGTGCGGATCATGGCGGGCCACGGACGCTTGAACACCAGCATGCCGCCCGAGCCGTTGGGCAGGTCCTTGCCGGTTTCGTCGACGATGGCGGCCATGATGCCGGGAAGCGGCAGCGTGCAGCTACCGGGAACCAGCGGTGTGGCGCCTGGCAGCGGCGTGATCATGTGGCCGCCATTTTCGGTTTGCCAGAAGGTGTCAATCACCGGGCAACGCTCTTTGCCGATGTTTTTGTAGTACCACATCCAGGCTTCAGGATTGATCGGCTCGCCGACCGAACCCAGAATGCGCAGGCTGCTCAGGTCGGAGCGGTCCGGAT
>JBBSRS010000164.1:0-6155 GCA_038242795.1 Burkholderiales bacterium | reverse complement strand
CTGGCATGACCGCGCCAGCGACGCCCTGCACCCGGTCAAGTGCAAGCGGCCGCTGGCCAGCGGCGCGGTGACGGCGGTTCCTGCGCTGCTGCTGGCCGTCGTGCTGCTGGCTGCGGGCGTTGCGCTGGCGGCTGGCAACCGCACGCTGCTGCTGCTGCTGGCGCTGTATGTGGTGCTGAACATGGCGTATTCATGGCGCCTCAAGCAGGTGCCGGTGGTCGATGTGGCCATCATTGCGGCCGGCTTCATGCTCAGGCTGCTGGCCGGAACGGTTGCGGTCGGAATTCCGCCGTCGCGCTGGCTGCTGCTGACCGGGATCTTCATGACGCTGTACCTGGGGTTTTGCAAGCGCAAGGCCGAAAGCTTCCAGGAAGAGGCCAGCCAGCGGGTGGTGATGGCCGGCTATCCGCCGGCGCTGCTCGACACCTTCATCGCCGCCACCATGACCGCCACGCTGACCACCTACAGCCTGGTTGCCCCCAGCCCCGAGGCCCAGCTCCAGCACAGCCAGCGCCTGCTCTACCCCGTGCCGGTGGTGATTTTTGCGCTGCTGCGCTACACCTACCAGGTGCATCGCGGCCAGGGCGAGGACGTGGCACGCGACCTGTTGCGCGATGTCTGGCTGCTGGGCGCCGGCGTGTTGTGGCTGTTGATTTTCCTGAGCCGCCGGTTTTGACGGCGGACAGGCCGCGCCCCGAGCCCGGCGCCTCGCCTTTGCGCCCCCGGCCCAGGCTGCCCGTCAAGCAACTGCTGCTGGTGCTGGGGCTGGTGGCCACGGTGTATGCGGCCGCGCTGCTGGTCTGGGGCGACAGCCCGCGCACCTCCCTGGCCCGCCTGTGGTCGCTGAACGGCCTGCAGGCGGCCAGCCTGTGCCTGCTGAACTACGGCCTGCGCGGCCTGCGCTGGCGCTTCTGGATGGCGCACCATGGGCGCCACTTCGGCCTGCTGCAGGGGCTGCGGCTGTACCTGGCTGGCTATGCGTTCACACCCACGCCCGGCAATGTCGGCGAGGCCGTCCGGGGTCTGGTGCTGGCGCGCGAACCTTTGAGCATCCGGCAAAGTCTGGCGCTTTTTGGCGCCGAGCGCCTGGCCGACCTGCTGTGCCTGCTGCTGCTGTGCCTGCCTGCCGTCGCCTGGGCCTGGAACCAGGGCGTGGTCCAGCGGATGCCCGGTTGGGTGGCCTGGCTGCTGCTGGGCGGAGCGGTCGCGGCAATGCTGGCGGCTGTTGCGCTGTTCAAATTACGGCAGGGCGGGCGCCGGCTGCCTGGGTGGGTGCACGACGCCTGGACGTGCCTGCGCCTGCGGCCGCTGACGTGGTTCAGCCTGACACTGGCCGCCTGGTCCGCGCAGGGGGTGGCGGTCTGGCTGGTCTGCAATGACATGGGCCTGTCGCTGGGGCTGGCGACCGCAACCGGTTTTTACGCCGTGGCCATGGTCGGCGGCGCCTTGTCGGCCCTGCCGGCGGGCCTGGGCGGCACCGAAGCCGTGCTGACCGGCCTGCTGGTGGCCTATGGGGCCGCAGCAGGCAGTGCACTGGGCATCACCGTGATGGTCCGGCTGCTGACGCTGTGGCTGGCCGTGGCCACGGGCCTGCTGGCCTTGCTTTATAGTGCGGCCATCGCCCGGGACATCAGTTTTCGCTAGCCAGCCGGCAGGGGCTGTGACCGGCTTTTTTCAAACAACAAACATGCCGTGATCGCTTGATCTGCCTATGCTTTTGCTATTGATTCAGTAGCGAATTCCTGCCCAGCGCAGGGCGTTTTTTTGGAGCGAATCCACAGGTTGTTCTTCCCGGTCCTTTTGCCGTCTGCCTGCTTTTCAGTTGTCTGCTTTCTAATCTTTTTCGTATGTTCCAGAACCCTGTCATTGTTTCTTCACCGCAGGCCGACGAGGCCGCCATGCTGAGCCGCTGGCTGCTGCTGGCCGGTCTGGCGTCGCTGCTGCTGCGCTTCTGGATTGCAGCCACCTTTCCAATGTCCGGCGACGAGGCGTTTTTCTACTGGTGGGGCGTTTACCCCGACTGGGGCTACTCCGACCATCCGCCGATGGTCGGCTGGCTGATAGCGCTCATGCGCGCCACGCTGGGCGACAGCATCGTGTCGATTCGCCTGCCGGCGGTGCTGCTGCCGCTGGCGCTGGGCGCGGCGCTGTGGTGGGCGCTGGCGCCGCTGGACCGGGTGCGGGCGGCCTGGGCGGTGCTGCTGTTCTGGCTGGCGCCGCTGAACTGGCTCTACGCCATCATCACCACCGACACGCCGCTGAGTTTCTGGTCGGTGCTGTCGGTGGCGGCGTTGATGCGGGCCGAGCAGCGCACCCGGCTGGACCGCGCCGCCTGCGGGCTGTATGCGCTGTCGGGCGTGTTCCTCGGCTGTGCTTTTTTGTCAAAGTATTTCTCGGTGGTGCTGGGGCTCACCTACCTGCTGTATTTTTTACTCTACCGCCGCGAGCGGCTGGCCGGCCTGGCCCTGCTGGTGGCCTGCGCCTTGCCCGGCCCGGCGATCAACATCGCCTACAACCTGTCGCATGGCTGGTCGAACATCATGTTCAACGTCTACAACCGCAACCAGGATGCGGCCTTCGAATGGCGCAAGCCGCTGCTGTATGTCGGCATGGTGGGCTACCTGGCCACGCCGGTGCCGGTCTGGCTGGCGGTGAAGCACCGCCAGGCGCTCCGGGCCAGCGCCCGGTCGCACCGCCTGCTGGCCTGCCTGGTGGTCGTGCCCTTGCTGTTTTTCATGCTGCTGTCGACCAAAAAAGTCATTGGCCTGCACTGGGTGCTGTCGTTTTACCCCTTCGGGTTTGCCTGGCTGGCGTTTGCCCTGCCGGCCAATCGCCTCAAGGCCTGCGCCAGGGGCCTGGCGCTGTTTGCCGGCCTGCATGTGGTGGTGGTCGCCGGCCTGTACCTGACGACGCTGGACACCTGGCGCAGCGCAAAAATTTATCCGCAAATTGTTCGCAGCGTCAGGACCGCTGACATCCTCCGGCAGGCCGACCGCCCGGGCGCGGTGCTGATGGCAGATTCCTACACCGCCGCGTCAATCTACGGTTTTGAGCGCCGCCAGTACATGCCGGTGTTCGGTGTCGGCCGCTTCCATGCGCGGCAGGACGACGTGCTGGTGGATTTTTCGATTTACCAAGGGCGCACCGTGCGAATCCTCACGCCCGACCAGCCCGATCCGCAAACCTTCCAGCCCTACTTTGACAGCGTGGCGGTGCAGCGTTTCACCCAGGACGGCGTGCCGTTCTACGTGGTCGAGGGCAGCGGGTTCAACTACCCGGCGTACCGCCAGGGCGTGCTGGGCGAGGCTTTCCGGCAGTTCTACAACATACCGGCCTGGCTGCCCATGACCGGTTGCCCGTTCTGCGAGCGTTACTGCGGCCAGGTGCGCTGCCCGCGCTGAGGTTGCCGCGCAGACCATTGGCTTGCCATCGCAGGCGAAAATAGCCGTCAAAAATTCCGTTTGCGCAAGCACGGCGTGCATTCACAGCTATTAAAAAGAGAGTTTGCTGTTGGCTCTGCCCAGGTTTGCCGGCGCCGGTCCGGCCAGCGTTTCAGTCCTGCAGTTCCACCCGGGCCATGTCCACGTCCAGACGCTCCATCGCATCGAGCGGCTTGCAGGCTGCGGCCTGCTCGTAAAGCCGGGTGGCCTCCTTCATGCGCTTGTCGCCTTCGAGCATGACCAGGCCGTTGGCATATTCGGTCATGGCGATGGCCGAGCCGGGGTTGAGCTTCAGCGCTTGCCTGAACAGCGCCAGGCCGGTGTCCTTGCGCGCGCCGTAGGTCATGCTGCCGATCAGCGAGCCGACCTTGTCGATCACCTCGGCATGAAAGGCGGCCAGCGCAATGTGCGCATCGGCATGCCGGGGTGCCAGCTGCAGGGTCTGCTCCAGCGCGGTCTTGACCTTGCTGCCCAGTCCCTGCGCCAGCGCCTTTGCCACGCTGATGCCCTGGCCGTAGCGCCCCAGGGCATACGCCTGCGCGTACCAGGCATTCGGATTTTTCGGGTCAGCCGCCTGCTGCGCCTCGGCCCGTTGCGCCACCTCCAGCAGCAGGTCGAGCTTGGACTTTTCCTTGTTTTCCAGGTAAGTGGCATAGATGCAGGTGGCCTTGTTGGCCACCGTGATGCCGCCACCCCCGGCTGTCAGTCCGGCCTCGGCCGCTTTCTGGAATTCACCGTTGTGAAACAGCACCCAGGCCTTGAGCACCGCTGCATCGGTGGGCAACGGTTCACAGTCGCCCTGGTGCAGCCGGGCCCAGTTTTGCGTCAGGCTGGCGGTGTCAAAGGCATAGGCACCGGGGTGGGGGAAAGGGTTCCATTGGGTCATCTTGTTGTCTCCTTGACGCATTTTTATGCAATCTTGTGGCGCGTGCCAGCACGGTTCAGGCTGGCAGGCTTGCCGGGCTGCCGTCAGCGCCCGCCAGGCGTTGCAGGTGGCTTTTCCCGGCGGGCTTTAGGTACGGCATCAACAGGCTGAGCACATGGTGCGCGCCGCGCATCAGGGCCGACTGGGCATTTTCCGGCTCCAGGGCGTGGCGCGGATTGCGCACATATTCAAAGCTCAGCCAGTAGGTCAGCGGCACCACCATGCCGGTGGCGGTGGCATCGACTTCACGCGCGTCCATCGCCATGGCGCCGGCCCGGCCCATGCCGCCGAGCATGGTCCTGACGGCGCGCGCCTTGTTCTTGAGCACCCACTGGAATTGCGTTTCCAGCCGGCGGTGCTTGCTCGGCAGGTCGTTCAGGTCGCGGTACAGAAAGCGGTGCTGCCAGATCGGCTCGAACAGCGTGTGCATGAAAAACCACGCGTCCTCGACGTTGCGCACGCCGTCGCTGGCATTGAGCAGTTCATTGAGCGCCTGCTCGTAGCGGTCAAACAGCGAGTTGATCAGCGCGTCCTTGGCCGGGTAGTGGTAATACAGGTTGCCAGGGCTGATGCCAGGTTCGGCGGAAATCAGGGTGGTCGAGACATTGGGTTCGCCAAACCGGTTGAACAGTTCGAGCGTGGCCTCCAGGATGCGCCCGGCGGTGCGACGCGGCGCTTTTTTCGCCATGGTGGTCCCTGTTTGTTTTGTTTGCTGACTCTACTCCAGAGGCCCGCGGGAAGGAGTCAAGGAGTCCGCCCGCAGGGCATTCGGTCGGGGAAGATTTTCCGATATCCAGGCGAAATCGAAAAAAGGGACGTCACGTCCCTTTTTGATGGTTTCGCCACTGCTTCAGCCCATTCATCCCGTCGCAGGCATCGGCAGCGTGTCAACACGATGGAGGGTTGCGGGCCTGCTGCGAATTATTCAGCTGTGCCTGGCGCAGCGTCTGCACTGTCTTTCTCAGGCTTGGCAGCGGTCTTTGCGGGTGCACGCCTGGCGGCCGGCCGCGAGGCTTTATTGGTGGCAGATTTAGCGGTCTTGAGCGAGGCGGGCTGGGGGACTGCCGCTTTGGCGGCGGCCTGGGCGCGTGGCTTGGCGGCTGGTTTTGCCGGCGACTTGGCGGACGAGCCAGCCGCCGGTTTGCCGCCGCTCAGTTGACGGACCTGCCGGTCCAGCACATCGATGCGTTCTGCCAGTGCGACCACGTCCCGGGCCAATGGCACGCCGAGTTTGCCCAGGGCCTTGGCCACGCGTTCCTCGAAAATGTTTTCCAGCTTGTCCCAGCGGTTGCCCGCCCTGGACTGGATGTCGCTGGCCATGTCGCCCATGCGGCTGGTGGCTTCGCTGATCTTTTCTTCTGCCGTCGCCTGGGTCTTGCGCTGGATCGCCAGGCCTTCCTTGACCAGGGTGTCAAACACCTTGCCGCCTTCTTTCTGCGCCTTGGAAAAGGCCCCCAGCCCGGCCAGCCAGATCTGCTGGGCAGAGTCCTTGACGGCGCTGGAGCGTTGAGGTCCGGTTTTTTGGGCAGCACTCGTTTTTTGCAGTTTCTTGACCATGAAGGCTCCTGAAGGATCGGGTGAAAAAAGGACGGCAGGCCATTGCCGCACACCACAAAGAATGTAAGCCTGTGGCGGGTCGGTGTTTAGGGTCGGGCTTCTAGATGTTTCGGCGGGGCGTTCTATTAAGTCCAGCGGGATCGGGTGCGGTTTACGGTTTTGTGCGTCAGGAAAAAAACACAAAGCTGCAATGCAGAAAACTCAATGAACTATTTCGCTACAGGTGCGGACGT